>QIHU01000373.1 GCA_003231035.1 Acidobacteriota bacterium | reverse complement strand
GGTTTTGACTCTGACCACTGGCGGGCGGGATTCTCAGCCGGATACCGCGGAGTCTACGCGACGGCGGTGCGAGTGTTGATCGCCCTGAATCGCGGTGAGTCCACCGGCGCTTTTGCCGTCGAGGCTTTGGAGGTCGTGCAAAGGGCCAAGGCCCGTGAGCTGATCGAGGTTTTGGTGAGGTCGTCGGATGGGTCGGACTCCGAACCGGACTCCGAACCCGGGCGCGGCCCCACCGCGGTACCTCTGGCCGCTTCGGCGCCGATCTCGTTGCCGACTCTGCCCTTGCGTCAGGGTACGACCGTCATCGAGTACTACCTGGGCGATGGCGAGCTTTTCGCTTGGCGCACGGACTCGCGGGTTCAGTTCAAGGCGCTGGGGCCGGCGGCGCCGGTCTTGGAGGCTGCTGGACGAGTGCACGCGGCGCTGAGCGCTGGCCGCGATCTGCCCCGGGAGGATGTGCGGACGCTGTCGGCGATCTTGATCGCGCCCTTGGTCGCCGTGGGGGATCAGAGTCGAGAGATCTTCATCGCCGCCGACGGCAGCTTGCGCAACTTACCCTTCGAGATTCTCCGCGACCCCGCGAATTCGGATCAGCCGCTGATCGACCGCGTCGCGGTGGCCTACTTGCCCAGCACCGTGACCTTGTCGCGCCTGCGCCAGAGCCGTCGCCGTCCCGCCGCCGGTCTCCTGGCGATGGGCGACCCGATCTTGCCCGAAGGGGGACTGCGTTTTGGCTTGGCTTCGGTGTTGGTCGACCGCTTTGCCCTAGAGCAGCTCCCGGCGGCTCGCCGGGAGGTGGTGGCCATCGCTGAACAACTGCCTGGCGCGGCGACCCTGCTGGTCGGTGAGCAGGCCACGGAAGCGGCGCTTCGCCGCCAGCTTGTCAGCGGAGCGCGGATTGTCCACCTGGCCACCCACACCGTGGTTGACGATCGCCCGGGCCGTGGCGCGGCGATCGTCCTGGCGCCAGGTGATGGCGAAGATGGGGTTCTCAGCCCCGAGGAGATCGCCGCCTTGTCGTGGCCGGCCGAGCTGACGGTGCTCGCGGCTTGCCGATCGGCGGTGGTGCAGGGAGAGGAGGCCTCCGCCTTGGGTTCGCTGACCGGCGCCCTGTTGGCGGCTGGCTCCTCCTCGGTGATCGCCTCTCTCTGGGATGTCGATGACGCGGCCACCGCCGTTGTAATGGAGCAGCTCTATCACCGGCTGGCCCGCGGCGACACGCCGTCCGAGGCGTTGCGCGCGGTCAAGCTGAAGCTGCGCGCCGATCCGGGCTGGAACCGGCCGGAGGTGTGGGCGGCCTTTGTCCTCGTGGGGGACGCCGCCGCGGTGGTGTCCCCCAGTCGGTTCCGGCCATGGTCGTTTCTGGCTGTCGGCGCCGGGATTTTTGCCTTGGTGGTGCTCGCCTGGAAACTTACTCCACGACCAGAGTCCAGCCAACGAAAGTTCCAGACTCAAAGTCGTCACTGAAGATCTCTTCGGCGGGGACGATCTCGATCAGGTCGCCATCGCTGACAATCGCAATTGGCTGGCCTTGCGCGTCGATCAAGAAGGTCTGCGCTGGGTCGAGGGTGAGGGCGGACTGGGTGCCGGGCACGGCGGTGGGGGAGATTCGCACCTGGAGGGTCAGAAATTCCCCTGGTATCCAGTTAAGCGTACCGCTGGTCGATTGAAAGGAGACCTGGGCGACACCGATTTGGGGTTGGCTAAGGACGGTGGTTCCTTCCCCGTAGCGGGGGTCGATCGAAGCGCTGAGGACCTGGGTGACCACCGACGGGTCAAAGCGGAAGGTGGCCTGGCCTTGGCTCAGGGGCTCGATCGCTTGCGTCGTCGCGGAGAGGACGGCGATGGAACCGGGCGCCGCCCGGGCACCGTCGGCATCGAACGCCAGCGGCTCGCCCGGCGCTACGATCTCCAACGTCCCAGAGCGTAGGTTGAGCGCGATCGGATTGTTGTTCTCGTCGAGCAGCATGGTGTTGCCCGGATCCAGATCGAGTGTGAACTCATCTCCCGGCGTGAGGTTGGGCGACAGTTGCAGGAAGATGACGACCATGGGGCCATCGATACTGTTAATCGAGGCCGAAGCGGAGAAGAAGTCGAGGTTGAGAGTCTGGGTAACCGGATCGAACAGACTCGTCGTGATGGCGTCGCCGCTCGCGCTGAATACTAGCGCTTCGTTGAAGGCGGCGAAGGGTTGGGAGAGTCCTTCGAGGAGCTGAGAGCTGAAACAGACCTGCCCTTGGTGGACCGGCCTGGACTCATAGGTGCGCAGGGTAACAGCGACCAATCCGCCGGGTTGTGCTTGGGTATCGTTGATGCGCAGGGTTAGCGGGTCGGTCCGCGCCTGGGAAGCAGTCGGGCCGCAAGCGAGGAGCAGGCCAAGGATAAGTCCATTGCGGATTCGATCTCTCATCGGATCTCCTCTGGATTCGGTTCGGTTGCGAGCGCGAGGTCGATGCGAACCAACCGCGAGGCGGCGAGCCGGCCACCGGTGGTGGTCAAGGCCTCGGTGCGCCAGTAGTAGGAGACTCCGGGGCCGAGTTGGGAGCGGATTTCTTGCGGTAACTCGACCGACGGCTCGGTCGATCGACCCTGCCAGAGAACCGTCTCATCGACGCCATAGATGGTACACCGATAGGCGGAGGCGCCGGGAAAGCTCTCCCAGTGCAGGCTGTGTGGTACGGAGTCCAGCTGGCCCGTCGGGGAGAGACCGACGATCTCCGAACTACGACGCACGGTTTGTATTGGAGGAGCGGGGAGTTCCGGAGAGGTCGGGTAAAACAGCCATGCGGTGGAGGCCAGCGCAACGACCATCGCGGCGGCGGCGGGCAGCCGCCAAGAGGCTCGTACGCGCTGGCCGCGCGCCGGGGCTCGATGGGCGGAAACACTCGGCGGTGGCCGATGGGGTAGGGAACGCATCGGCGCTACCGGCGCGGGCGTGATCGGTTTCTCGTCGACGCCCACCCGGGGCGTGGTGTTGTCCGCTGCCCCGCGCAGCGCCCGGTCGAGATCGAGAGGGGTGAACGGCTTGTGGAGGAAGACCACGTCTCCACGGGCGACTCTGCGCAACAGGTCGGGATTGTCACGCTGGCTGGAGACCAGCACAATGGCGGCCTTGGGGTCGTGCTGGCGGATGCGCTCGCTCAGCGTGACGCCGCAGATACCCGGCATCGAAAAGTCCGACACGAGGGCGTTGAAGCCGGCGCCCGGCGCCCGCCACAACTCCCAGCCTTCCTCGCCGTTGGCGGCCTCGGTGACCTGGTGGCCGAGTTCGTGCAGAAACTCGCGAAGAGCCTGGCGAACCTCGGCGTTGTCGTCGACGAGCAGTGTATTGAGTGCTGTGTGCATCGGCTTGTTCCCCGGTGTCGCTGAATATATCCGACCCAAAATGAACCCAAGGTGACAGTTACAGCTCCTCGTCGCCTTCGAGCAGTGCTCGCATTCTCGCCGCCAACTCGAGTGGAGAGACGAGTTTGTGGAGGAAGTGGTCCTCGTCGATGTTCACTCCCAAACTCTCGCACTCCAGCCGTCCCCGTGCCGACAAGAGCAGCGCCTGGATCGGCTTGCGTTGACGAATGCGTTCGATCAGCTCTAGCCCCCCCAAGTCCGGCATGACGACATCGGCGAGGATGAGGTCGAAGGCAAAGTCCGAGGCCTCGCAGGCGTCGAGCGCCGCCAGGCCGTCGACCGCGCAAGTGACGCGATAGCCGAGGCCTCGGAGGAGCGCCTCGAGGGATTGGCGATACTCGGCATTGTCGTCGACCAGCAGAATGCGCTCATGGCCGCGCAGATCGACCCCGATGGCCTTCATCTCGCTGGGACTGACCGTCTCGGGGAGCGAGCAGCGGGGGAGTTGGATATCGAAGGTGGATCCCTGGCCTACTTCGCTGTGGACGACGATGATGCCGCCCGCTTGTTCGATGATTTGCGAGACCATCGACAGTCCAAGACCGAACCCGCCACTGTGAGCTTTGGTGGTGAGGAAGGGCTCGAACAGTGAGTCGCGGATCTCGGGCGCGATTCCAGTGCCGGGGTCGATGACGGCGATGGAGACACCGTCCGTCGTTCGCCACTGGGGCAAGTTGCGCGTCTCCATGACCACCGTTCCGCCGTCGGGCATCGCGTCGCGTGCGTTGAGCAGCAGGTTGAGGAGAGCTTGCTGGAGGCCGTCGGCGTCGATCTTGACGTTCCACAAGTCGGGCGCAAGCCTGGTCTCGAGGTGGAGGGTCTCGCTGATCGTGGGACGGAAGATCCGTTCCACCGAGTACACCGCTCGGTTGGGGTTGACCACCTCTGGGGCGGCGGGCTCGCTGTAGCTGAAGGTCAGCAGTCGCTCGATCAGTTTGGCGGCCTTGCCGATGACGCGCACCGCGTCGTCCAGCTTGTGGCTCGCTGGGTCTTGATTCTTGAGCTTCATGCGCGCCAACTCGCAATGGCCCCGCACCGCCGCGAGGTAATTGTTGAGGTCATGGGCGAGACCGCCTGCCATGCGACCGACGGCATCCATCTTCTGAGCTCGTTGTACCGTCCTGCGACTCTCGGCGAGGTCCGCCTCGGCGCGGGTTCGCCGTAGTTCGCGCCGGTGCAGAGTGATCGCGGTACTGACAATCAAGGTGCTCCACAGCGCCACGGCGATCAGAAAGATCCGCTTGGAGAGATGGCGGAACTGGACCATCTCAGTTTGCAGCAGCCCCTCGAGCTGGCGGGCCGAGTCGAGGACACCGGCGAAGATACCGTCGTAAACCACATCCGTCACCGACCCGGAACCCACCGCGCGCCCGGCTGCGTGGCCGTCCATTCGCCGGTGGGAGATGCGGTTGAGCTCCGCCAGCCGCTGGTGGAGTTGGTTCGCTTGCAGGAGCTGAGGCGAGGTGGCTAGCGGGGTCAGTGGCGCGACCTTGCGGCCCGCCCGCGGAGGCTCGTTTCCGAGTAGCTCATCGACGAGCACTTGGGCTCGTGCGATGGGGTCGAAAATATCTGGGATCTCCACCAGATCGCCGGTGAGATATTCCTCAATCCACAGATGCGACAGGGCGATGTCGAGCTGCACCTGCTCGATGGCGCTGACCCGCTTCAGATGGCGCTCGAGTCGGTGCTGACGCAAGCGATCCGAGGTAATCAGCAGGAGCAGCCCCGCGATGCCGAGGAGGACCACCAGCCAAGGCAGGCGCGATGCGGCGGCGGGGCGTGCGGTAGATGACACTCGCGGTGACGAAATCTAGCGATGGGGTGTGGATGAAGATCGAGTCTCGATCAGTGAATCGCTACGAGCGGGTGCTGCGCAGGATGTAGCCGACGCCCTTGATTGTGCGCAGTAGCTTGCCATCGCGCGAACCATCGATCTTCTTGCGTAGGCGGTAGAGGATAACATCAATGACGTTGCTCATGGCGTCGAAGGAATCATCCCAAACGTGCTCGGCCAGATCCGTACGGGTGACCGGCTCGTCGACATGGCGCAGCAAGTACTCCAAGACTCCAAACTCTTTCGGAGGAAGATCCAAGGGTTCACCAGCGACGCTGACTTGGCGCGTGGAAGGATCGAGTTCCAAGTCGCCCGCCACCAACGGAGAGAGCGACTTCGCCCGGCGGCGCAGCAGACTACGGGTCCGCGCCAGGAGTTCGACCATCGAAAAAGGCTTGGTCAAGTAGTCGTCGGCTCCTGAATCCAGGCCATCGACACGGTCGTGAATGCCGATGCGGCCGGTGAGCATCAAGACCGGGGTGTGCTCTCCCGCTTGGCGCCACATGCGCAGCAGATCGATACCGCTCGGTGGCGGAATCGACCAATCGAGCACGATCAGATCGTAGTCGTTGAACGAGGCCATCTCATCGGCCTCGGTGCCGGTCGAAACGAGGTCGACCGCATAGCTTTCCGCCTGGAACGCCTCACTGATCAGTGGCGCCAGCTCGACGTCGTCTTCGACCACCAAAATTCGCACCAACGAATAATACCGAACCAAACCTGAACGCAAGATGACAGTGAAGGTTACTCAGGCGCGCCGGTTACCGCCTCTCTTTGCGGATTCGACGCAATCCGTGGTTGTGGGTGTGACTCACCCCGGAATGAGGGTATGATCGTCGGTGAATATCTTAGAGCGTGGCTTCTGTGTGGTTCAGCTCACCTCCGTGTTCAGGCAGAACGAGCCCGCCTCTGCGCGCGGCATCGCTTCGCGCCTGCCCGCCGTGAGCTGACGCGGCGTCACCCCTGTCAAGGAGGTTTCGATCATGACTCGTTGTACTTCACGCCGGGTAACCGGCGCACTGGTTTTCATCGTTCTTCTCGGCCTGCCCGGAGTCGCACTGGCTCAGAGGGCTTGGGAGGACCGCGCCGAGGATGAGATCACCCAGGTTGGCGAACGGACGATCGTTCCCTTTGCCTACCGAACGGTGGCTCTAAACCGCGGCGCGCTCGACGCGGCGCTGGCGCTGGCGCCGCTGGAGGCACTCAATCAGCTGACCGGAGTTCAAGGGGCTCGCCTCACTTTGCCGCGACCGGATGGCGGTATGGACACCTTCCTCGTCGTGGAATCGCCGATCATGGCGCCCGAATTGGCGGCCAAGTTCCCCCAGATTCGCACCTACCGCATCTGGAGCACCGACTCTCGCCAGAGGAGCGGTCGGATCGACGTTACCCCGCAGGGTTTTCACGCCATGGTGCGTTCACCGGGCGGTGGCTATTTCATCGATCCCTACAGCCAGGGCGATGTTGATCACTATGTGAGCTACTTCCGCGCCGACAGTTACAATCCCGGTGCCGCGACCTGGAGTTGTGGCGTGCGTTCGGACGCGGGTGCCTTCCGGGCGGCGGCGGCGACCCAAGGGCACGGCGCGGCACTCACCGCGGGCCTCAAGGTTGCCAATGGCACGATGCTGCGCACCTACCGTTTGGCGGTGGCAGCCACCGGCGAGTACACCGCCTTCCACGGTGGCACCGTCGCGGCAGGACAAGCGGCGATCGTCACCGCGGTCAACCGCGTCAATCAGGTCTTCGAGAACGATGTCGCCCTTCGCATGGTGCTGGTGGCCAACAACAACTTGTTGATTTACACCAACGCGGCCACCGATCCGTACACCAATAGCAACGGGTTCGCCATGTTGGGCCAGAACCAAACCAACGTCAATGCGGTGATCGGCTCGGCCAACTACGACATCGGCCACGTCTTTTCGACCGGCGGAGGCGGCGTCGCCGGCCTTGGCGTGGTGTGCACGGGCGGCAAGGCGCAGGGTGTCACCGGGTTGAGTTTTCCCACTGGCGATCCGTTCTACATTGACTTCGTCGCGCACGAGATTGGACACCAGTGGAACGCTCCGCACTCCTTCAATGGCAGTTCCGGGAACTGCTCCGGCGGCAACCGCAACGGCCCGACCGCCTACGAGCCGGGCAGCGGCGCGACCATCATGGCCTACGCCGGGATCTGCGGCGCGCAGAACTTGCAGCTCAATAGCGATGCCTATTTCCATGGCACCAGTCTCGACAGCATCGTTGGATACAGCACGGTGGGGGGCGGCAGTAGTTGCGCCGTGGCCACCGCCAACGGCAACACGGTGCCGGTGGTCGACGCTGGCGCGGACTACACCATTCCCATCTCCACCCCCTTCAGCCTTTGTGGCGCGGGCAGCGACGTGAACGGAGATTCGCTGACCTACACCTGGGAAGAGTTCGATCTGGGCCCCGCTGGCGCACCGAATTCACCGGTCGGTAATGCGGCCATCTTCCGCTCCTTCCTGCCGGTGGATCGCCCGTACCGTACCTTCCCGAAGGAGTCCGATCTGCTGGCGGGTACTTCGACCATCGGCGAGATCCTACCCACCTATGCTCGGACGCTGAACTTCCGCCTGACCGCGCGGGACAACCGAGCGGGCGGCGGTGGGATCAACGACGACTCGAACCAGGTGGTGGTTTCGGATGTCGGTGGGCCATTCCTGGTCACCAGTCCGAACACCGCTGGAGTGACCTGGACCTCGGGTGGAGTCGAGACCGTCCAGTGGGATCCGGCCGGTACCACCGCGGCGCCGATCAACTGCCAGCGAGTGAGCATCATGCTGTCGATCGACGGCGGCATGAACTATCCTTTCGTCTTACGCGATACGGCTAACGATGGTTCGCACGGGGTCACCGTGCCCAACGTGGAAACGACCATGGCGCGGGTGCAGGTGCGCTGCTCGGGAGGTGCATTTTTCGACCTGTCCAATGCCGATTTCGCCATTTCGGGGTCGGATCGGCTGATTTCCGCCTTCAGCTTTGAAGACTGCCGCGGCACCGACAGTTGGGACGTGGTGGTCCCGTAGTCGATCTGGCGGGGTCTTCCTCCACCTGCTGAGATCCATTCGGCTTTAGCCAGGGAAGTGAGACCGTGCGGCGCGCTCGCCGAGGAGCGCGCCGCCTTTTCTTGTCGACCCCCACGGTGGAAGCACGGCAAGGGCTGGTGGTACGGAGATTCCATGGAACCGGTAAACCTCAGTGAGTTTGAACCCTTGGCGCGGGCCAAGATGAGTTCGATGGCCTATGGCTACTACGCCAGCGGCGCCGACGATGAGCTAACGCTCAGTGAGAATCGGGCCGCCTTCCAACGGCTGAAGCTGGCCTATCGGGTGTTGGTGGACGTGCGCCGCCGCGACGCCTCCGTGCAGGTGCTCGGTCACCGCTTGCCCTCGCCGGTGATCGTCGCGCCGACCGCCTTTCACCAGCTGGCCGATCCCGAAGGAGAAGTGGCCACGGTGCGGGCGGCGGGCAAGGCGGGGACGGTGATGGTGCTCTCGACGTTGTCCAACCGCCCGGTCGAGGAGGTCACCCAAGCGGCGAGCGGGCCGGTGTGGTTTCAGCTCTATGTCTACAAAGACCGAGGTTCCTCCGAGGCCTTGATTCGACGTGTCGAGGCGGCGGGCTGCCGGGCGATTGTCCTCACTGTCGACGCGCCGATTCTCGGTCGGCGCGAAGCTGATATTCGCAACCGGTTTCACCTGCCGGAGGGGCTGGCCGCGGCCAATCTCTACGGCGATCAGGAAGGTAAGGTGGGGCGCCGCTCCGGCGACTCGGGCCTTGCCGCTTGGGTCCGTGAAGTGCTCGACCCCGGCTTGACTTGGAAGGATGTCGAGTGGCTGCGTGGGGTCACCGACCTGCCGGTGATCATCAAGGGCATCGTGCGCGCCGATGACGCCGCGCGTGCCTTGGAGCACGGTGCGTCGGGCATCGTGGTCTCCAACCACGGCGGGCGCCAGCTCGACACCGCCGTGGCCACCATCGAGGCCCTGCCGGCGATCGCCGAGGAGCTGGCTCTGCGCGGCGCCGGTGACGAGTTTGCGCTGCTGCTGGATGGGGGTATTCGGCGCGGCACCGATGTGGTGAAAGCTCTTGCGCTCGGCGCCAAGGCGGTGCTCATCGGCCGCCCGGTCCTCTGGGGGCTGGCCGGCGAAGGGCAGCGCGGGGTGGAGAAGGTGCTGGCGATGCTCAACGCCGAGGTCGATACCGCCCTGGCGCTGTGCGGCGCGCCGAGCGTGGCCGAACTCAGTCGGGACTTGGTGATCTGATCAGGAGTGGCGGATCGCGGCCTATTCGCGTTCAGCACTCAGCCGATAGCCGAAACCCATGACCGTGTGAATCAGGGCTTTGGAGTGGCCGTGGTCGATCTTCTTGCGCAAGCGGTGGATGAGTACGTCGACCACGTTGGCGGTTGAATCGAAGGCTGAGTCCCAGACGTGCTCTTCGATTTCAAAGCGAGAGACCGCTTCGCCGAGGTGGACGAGGAGGTACTCGAGCATGGCGAATTCTTTCGGCGAAACCTCGATCCTCTTGCCGCCCACGCTGACCGCCCGAGTGACCTGGTCGAGGAGAAGATCGCCAGCCGCGAATGCCGATTGAAGCGGCTTGTTGCGGCGTCGCAAGAGTGAGCGAACTCGGGCCAGCAACTCGCTGAACACGAACGGCTTGGTGAGGTAGTCGTCCGCCCCGGCGTCAAGACCGGAGACCTTCGCCTCGATCTCACCCCGCGCGGTGAGCATCAGCACCGGAGTGGCGATCGCCTCGGCGCGCCATTGGCGAAGGAGTTCGATGCCGTCGGGGGAGGGGATCTGCCGATCGAGCACCACGAGGTCGTAGTCGTTGATCGCCATCAGTTCGCTGGCGGTGGCCCCGTCTTCGGCGTAGTCGACGGCGTAGCTATGCTCCCGGAGGATCTCGACGATGGCCTCTCCGAGGACAACGTTGTCTTCGACGGTCAGGATTCGCACGGTCCCTCCATGGCCTAGCGCAGGGCGACCCAAGGCCCTTGCCGTGGGCCTGCATCGGTGGTGGTCTCGGGGGTGACGATGTAGGCGCCAAGAGCGCCTATTCTACGGTTGGGGTTGAAAGTGAGAGGGGGCGTTAGGCCGGTTTGCAGATCGTGGAAGCCTTCCAGTGCCTGGACCAGTTTTTGGCGGCTAATCGCCCTACCGCCACGCATTAGGGCCTCGATCAGGGTCTCGGTTGCGGCGAGCGCCGCGAACTCGACGGCGAGGTTCGCCGGAGTCGACGCGGTCTCCAGGCGCAGTGACCGGTAGAGTTCCCTGGCGCGCCGCGAGCGGTCGGACGGTAGGGTCGGCTGGGCGACGAAGAGGAGGTCGACCAGCGCCGTCGGCGGCTCGGCTAGAGCGCCGCCAGCGAGCGGGCCGAGGAGCAGGATCCGTGGTCGCCAATCGCTTCTGGCGATGGTTGCCAGCAGAGAGGCGGTCTGTTCTTCGCTGCCCAGGAAGAGGAGCTGGTCGTTGCTGGCGTCATCGCCTTGCGAGGTTGGATGGGTGGCTAGCGAAGCCAAGTCGAGCACTTCGTTGTGGGCCACGGAGCGAACCTCCACGCTGGACCAGGTGGTTGCCGGGTGGATCGCCGCCTGCTCTTGGCAGGCCGCGACCACCGTCGCCAGCGAGTCGATGTTGGCGTGCAGAATCAGCAGGCGGCCCCCGGTGGCTAGCCAGCGATCACCCGCGAACTGGACCAGCGCTCGCGCCTGTTGTTCCAGACCCGAGAGGAGGTAGAAGACGAAGGGGTTGACCGGTGTCTCGACCCGGGGGTGCAAGCTGAAGGGGCCCACACTGGGAACTCCCTCGGCGCTGGCGAAGGCGGCGAGTTCAGCCTCGGCGCCAGCCATGTAGGAGGCGAGCAGGGCGAAGATCTCCTCTTCCTCGACGAAACGAGCGACTTCCGCTCGCCGTCGCCAACCCTCCTCGGGTGGCGACAGGAAGCGCGGTTCGAGGGATCGGCCGTAGATGCCGCCGGCCTTGTTCAGCTGCGCGAAGCGGGCCTCGATGACGGCGCGAATGGCGCTCGACATCGAGTCCAGCACTCCGGGCGGTGGCAAAATGACGCCCAGGCGCAGCGTTCGGGTCGTCACGCCGGGGTCGCGTTCGCTCGAGATCTTCTGGAGGTAGGCGATGAGATCGGCGTTCTCTTGGTGGGTCAAGCGGTAGAGGGGCATCGCCGCGTGCAGCGGCTGCCCGCCCGAGTCGATGCCCATGGCAACCGCCCGCTTGAACAGGGCCTCGGTGTAGGCGGGATGCTGGCGGCCGCCGGTGGCCCTGCCACTGTAAGGCCGCACTAGAATTTCCCACTGCAAGTTGGACGGCGTCAGCCCGCCTTCGGCGTTACCTTCGCCCCGCCGGCCGTGGCAACCGACGCAGGGCAGGGCACTGGCGGGAATCTCGGTTCCGCCCTCACCGAGAACGGCGATAATTTTTCGCCCCTCACTGCTGGTGCCGGCGGTGTAGAGGAGCTTGCCCCGCGCCTCGGCCTTGGTGAGCTCTCCGTGCTTGTCCTCGATCGCGGCGGTGCTCAGCGTGGCGACCAGCGCCACGGCGACGACGAGGAGTCCATAGCGCCGCGCCGCCTGGCCTTCAGTCTCCGGGGGCACGGGTCTCTTCGTTTTGGGCGCCGGGATCATTGAGTACCTCTCTAAGTTGACGGGCCAACTCGGTCTCGTCGGCGAGACCCATGACCTTTTTCCACAGTCCGGTGCGTAGGTTGCCCATCAATAGTATGTTGGAATGAGCCTCGCGGTCATCCACATACTGCCCCAGCTTGGCCAACGCCAGGTCGACGTTGGCCTTGTTGCCGCCGATGAAGTACCAGCCCGGGCCTGCGCCGTAGCGTTCGGCGAACTTGGCCAGCTCTCGCGGTGAGTCCTGAATAGGGTCGACCGACATGGAGATCAAGTGTAGATCCTTGCCCATGTGCTGCGCGAACTCCCGTTGCAATGCCGCTAGCTTCTTCGCCATCAGCGGACAGACGCCGGTGCATTCGGTGAAAAAGGCGTTGAACACCACGATCCGGTCGGCCATCAGGTCGTGGTAGAGGCGCACCGTTTGGCCGTCTTGGGTCACCAGCTCGACATCGGTGAAGTAGTTCTCGTCCGGGGAGGGTTGCTCGGCTGCCGCCGACCCGGCGAGGGTAGCGCTGGCGAGAAGGAGGGCGAGGGCGAACCGCGATAGACGGCGTACCCGGAGACGGCTCTTGCCGTTCATCGTCCACCTCCGGTACGGGCCAAGGTTGAGTCTCGCTGCGTGGAAGCCGTTCCCGGAGTCTCCATTTCGGCCAGCAAGGTGTCGAGCCGGGTGGCCGGAGCCAGACCGTACGCGCGCAGCCACTGCCCGGTGGCGTCATTGCCGACGAGGACGATCGGAGAATGATCCTTGGAGTCCGGGGTGAATACCTTGAGCGCTTTGAGCAGGTTGTCGATCCGCGCCTTGACGCCGGTCACTAGCGTCCAGCGAGGGCCGTCGTCCTCCGGCGAACGGAAGCGCTCAGACCAAGCCTTGAGCCGGTCCGGGGTGTCGGTGAGGGGGTCGACGCTAATCGAGATGAGTTCCACCTGGTCGGCCGCACGCTCGCCTAGCAGCGCTTGTAGGCGTGCGAAGTTAGCCCCCATGGGAGGGCAGATCGTGGTGCAAGTGGTGAAAACGAAGTTCATCACCACCACTCGATCGCGCACCAGATCGCTGTAGAAATGGACCACCCTGCCCTCTTGATCGAGGAGTTCAAAGTCGGGGATGGTCAGTCCGCTGGTGGCGATGACCTCGGTGGTGCTCTGCCCGGAGGAAGGAGGGGCGGCCATCCGGTGCTGGGAATGGTCCATCGTGGCGCCATGCTCCACGGAGGAGGGGGCCGAGGTGGATGGCGGCTCGGGGTCGGCGGCGGCGTGGCAGGATGCGGCCGTTTCAGCCACTGGCTCGGCCGGCGCGGCCTTGGCGCCGTGGGGGAATACAGCGAGGAGCAAGGCCGCGCCGACGGACAAGGGGATGCGGGTGGCGGGTGAATTCATGATGTACCTCGTGATCTCTACGTGTTTCTCGGGTCGATGCGTTCTGGGGTCGAATCGATCTGGGCTCCGCGGCTTGGATCAATCGGTCGTGGAGTCCGGCTGCGCGTCTGCCGCCGCCGGCTCCTGAACAGCGGGTGCCACGGCATGGAGGTTGAGAGAAGGCGATCGGTTGAGCACCAAGTTCAGCGACGGCGAGTAGACAACCACCCGAAAGATCCCCTCGGAGCGGGGTACGAAGCGAAGCTCGTACAGCCCTTCGCCGAGGGAGGTGGCGGCGGTGCGTTGTTGCCAGATACCGGGCACTTGGAAGGTGAGAATCCGCACATCCTTGGCGACCAACGGCTCGCCGCTAAGCGGATCGCTCAAGCGAAATCGCACAGTGACTTCGCGCCGGGCTTCGATCTCTCCGCCCTGGTGCAGGAACTCGACACTGGCACCGAGCGCCGCGCGCCGTTCTCGTTCCAGTGCCGGGTTGGCCAGCACGTCGAAGCCGAAGCACTGGGTCATGCGCGGCGCATCGAGGAAGAAGGCCAGATCGTAGCGTCCCGGGCGACGCAGCTGAATGGCGGTGGAGTAAGTACCGCTGTGACCTCGTTCGACCAGGCTACGATCGATGACCATCACCGCTCGCGGCGCTTGGCCGTAGTTGCTGAAGCTGCCCATGGGGGCGGCCATCCCCTCCTTGTAGTAGTAGATCATCCGGTCGCTCGGGTTGGCGACGAGGACGGCGGTGGCTCCGGGAGCTTGAACGATTCCCGGCGCGGCGGTCGGTTTCGAGAGTTTGCCGAAGGGCTTCTGGCCGCCGGGGAAATCGATCACCGGGATGGCCTCGCCCTGCCGCCCAAGTTGACTCAGCGGGATCATCAAGACCAGTGAGTCGTTCTGGTGGCGCACGTAGGCTAGCTCATCGCTGAAGGTCACTTGATCGGGACCCTCCAACATGTCGCCGGTTTGAACGATACGGTTCAGTGCCGTATCGAAGATGGAGATCTCGTCGGTAATTGGGTTGACCACCAGACCGAGCCGTCCGCCGGGAGCGATGCGCAGATTCCCGAGGCCGGCCTGGGCCTGCATCTGAGCTAGCACCTCATGCTCGCGGGCGTCGATAGCGATCACTCGACCCTTGGCGGCGTCGGCCACATAGACCGTATCGGCGACCGGCGAGTAGTCGAGCGAAACCGGATGCTCGCCCACTTGAAGGCGGGTGACCGGCTGCAAGGGAGGAATGTCGATGACTGAAAGGGTGCCCGCCTGCTCGCTCAGAACAAAGGCAAAGCGGCTGTCGTGAGTGAAGGTGAAATGGTGATTGCCGGCGCCAGCGCCGAACCTCGCCACCACGTGGTGGGTGGTCAGGTCGATGACCGCGGTGGAGATCCCGGTCACCCCCGGTCCCTCGGCGTCTCCGACCCACAAGTAGCGGCCGTCGGGCTGAAGGCCGAGGCGCGACGGCTGGCCACCGGTCTCGATCTCATCCACCACCTTCCAGGTGGCGGTGCTGACCACCGCGACGCGGCCGGATTCGGGCATCGAAACGTAGACCTTGGTGTCGTTCTCGTTGCTGACCCAGTCGTAGCCCGGGCTGGCCAAGTCGACCATCGCCAGCAGCTTGCTGCCACCGAAGCCGAAGAGAGGGTCCACCACCGAAATGGTCGGTCCTGGGTTGAGCGCCAACACGTAGTACACGTTGAGATCGACCTCGGGAACCGAGAGCAGGGATCCGCCGATGAAGCCTTCGATCTTTTCTTGACAGGCTTCGGCGCCTTCCACCGCCCGAGCGGGAACCAGGTCCATCCAGGCGCCCGGAAAGAGCCCTGGTAAGGGAGTCCCGGTGGTCGTGTCGGAGATGCGGAAGGTCACCTCGACCGAGTCGCCCTCGCGGAACTCACCCGGTTGACGGGTTGAGTCGAGTGGCGAAATCTCGGCCTCGATACGGATGCCCTCGACCTCGATCGCTTTGACAAAGTTCTGGCCAGGCCCCGCTACCGGCGAAGGGTTCGTCGGTAACGAGGCGGCGGCGCCGACGACCCAGAAGGTCGCCGACGCCGTGGCGAGGGCCAGCAGCCGTTGCGGCATGGCTCTTACCCCGCCCCGTCTCATTGTTGTGGAATCCACTGAGCGGGGGTGAAGCCAGTGGTGCGGAACAAGCCCCACAGGCCGTTGTTCGTCGCCCACGGGATGTAATCACGGTATAGATAGTCCATGGGCTCGGCATTATCCAGAGCGGCTTTGCCGAGGAGCACGTTGAGGTGCGACCCGGTGCCGATTCCAGCCTGCGCTCCCCACCAGTTGGAAAGCGGGTTGTAGCCCAAGTAGTGCGACTCCTTAATCCATGGCGATTCTTGCCAGATGTGGCCATGGAGCTCAAAAGCGTGATTCTGCGTATCGCCACCGGGGTGGACGATGCGCATCCTCACCGCGGAGTTACCGGCGGTCTGGAAAATCGGAGTTTCCGGGTCGCCGCCCACCAAGCCGTTGGTGAAGGCCTGATGGTAATTGGTAAGGGTACGGGTGTAGCCGAGAGCGGAGTTCGGCTGGTGGCCGTAGCGGAACCACAGCGGTTCGGTACGGTAATTGAAAGCCGCCTGGCCGGTTTCGGTGGCGTCTCCACCCACGGTCAGGCTGTGCACCGCCTCGAAGGCTCCTTCCGACCCTTGGCGGTAGTGCAAGTTGATGTCGTCTTGATAGTGCAGGACGAACTCTCGGAAGCTCGAACCGCCCGCGGTGGTGACCGTCGCTCGCGAGTAGGTGCGCTTGAGCACGCCGTCGACGTCGACGATCTTGTCGAGCGTCCACGTGGCGGTGGGCGGTTCGATGATCAGCGAACCGATGGCGCCGTTCTGAGTGTGCTTGATTGGGTCGGACGAAACCAGCGCGGTGGCGCCGTACTCGTAGTCTTCCCAGTCCAAACCGCCCAGGTTGTTCTTGAACAACTTGCCGGCGAACCAGTAGTACTTGATCGCTTGACCCGGAGAGACCGTCTGTTTGGGTCCAGGAACAAGACTCTGGAAGCGGTTGAGTCCGACGTTGTAGCCGTCTGACTGACGGATGTCGACCGCAACCAGTTGCGGATGCAGGCCAACGTCGAGCGAGGTGCGCAGTTGGTTCGAGTTGAATTTCTCGACCAGCATGGGAACGGCGCTATGGCCGGGCAGGTCCGTATAGGTATCGTGGAGGGCGTTGCGCAGGGTGACCTCGATGCAGTCACCCGCGATGGCCCGCAGCACCAGTGGCTCGACCAGAACGTCGGACTTCAAAGTACCGTTGGGGTTGAGGTCACTGGTATGCACGAAGAGGATGCCGGACGGATCGGTCAACGGCCCGGTAGCCGTGCTGGTGGTGATCCACGGGCTAGTGCCCGTTCCCGCTGAACACTCCGGCCCCTGACTCTCGAAGAGATTGACCGTGGTCGGTCGGCTGTTGTAGGTGATGTAGCCATTGGCCAGCGCGGTGCTGGCGGCGATGGCAGTAATGTCGTACCGGCGCGGCGGAAGCGAGTGTGGCGGGCAAGCGATACTCGCTTGCGGAACCGGTGCGATGATGGCTGTCGTTCCCACTAGGGCGGCCGCGGCCTTCTCACTGATCGGAGCTTCTCCGCCGACCAGAGCGTCCCCAGCCCTAGCGAACAGCTGACCGCTGAGCGAGTCTGGACCTTTACCTATGAGATTCGTGGGCAGGGGCAGGAGATCGTTCCGCAGGCCGCGATAGAGGCGCAGCAACCCCCACATGCCATTCCATTGCATGTCGTTGCTCGCGCTGGGTTTATAGAGAAAATCGGCGAACTTTCCGAGCGATAAGTTGGGAACTCGGTGAATCTTCAGGTTGTAGGCCTCGGAGAGGCCCATCATTTGGCCGGCGCGATAGCCCGAATCGAGAAACTCCGGTTCGTGGAGCCAGCTGAGGCCGTGGAAGTTGAAGTTGTGTTCTTCTTCATGGGCTCCAACCAAGACGCGCACATACACTCGGTCGTTCTCATAGGCGCGTAGGAGGGGGGTGAAAGGATCGCCTGGCCGCAAACCCTTGGTTAGGTTCGGATAGGGGATCCACGGACTGCTCACCCCGTTGTAGTTACTGTCGGCTCGATCTGTACGGCTCTCGTAGACGAACGACAGGTCAC
>QIHU01000622.1 GCA_003231035.1 Acidobacteriota bacterium | reverse complement strand
TCCAGCACATGGCCGTTTCATCCGAGCTTCCGGTGAGCAACCAGCGCCCCTTGACGCCGAAGGCCACGGCGTTGACCGCATCCTGATGGCCCTGGAGCTTGGCCACTAGGCGACCTGGCGCGTCGGCCCCAAGGCTCCACAGGCGCACCGTGGAGTCGGCGCTGGCGGTGGCCAACCGTCGGCCATCGGGCGAAATCGCCAGGGCGTTGATCATCCGTCGATGGCCCGTGAGCACCGCCAGTTGGGACTGCTCGCCGCCGGCGCCGCGCTGGGCGGAGGCCAGATCCCAGATCCTCGCCGTCCGATCCCAACTCCCGGTGACCAGCCAGCGGCCATCGGGAGTGAAAGCTAGGTCCGAGATCGGAAGGTGGTGGCCGGAGAGCTCCACCAAACTTCCGGCTAGATCGTCGCTTTCCATATCCCAGAGCCGGACGATGGCGTCGGCGTTCCCCGCCGCCAGGATCGTGCCGTCCGGGCTGAAGGCGACCTTCGAAACCACGTCGCCCGCCACCAGCACCTCCGGCTCGGCCCCCGGCCTTGCCAGATCCCACAGCCGCACCGTGCCATCGCGGCTCCCCGTGGCCAACCAACGGTTTTGGCGGTCGAAGGCCACCGAGGTCACCGAGCTCTGATGGCCGGCCAGGAGGCGCGGATCGACAGTCGGGTCTTGCCCGCTCATGTCCCACAGTCGGGCCGTGTTGTCGGCGCTGCCGGTCGCCAGCCAACGGCCGTCAGGACTCACCTCAAGGGCCAGAATCGAACTAGCATGGCCACGCAGGACCTGGGGAGTGAAACCGGGGTTGCTAGAACTCAAGCTCCAGATTCTCGCCGTGCTGTCATCGCTGCCGGTCGCCAGCCAGAGTTTACCCGCCGCCATGGCGACGCGGCGAACCGTATCGGCATGGCTAGGCAGGACCACCACTTCCGAGTTGAACAAGGGCTGCGAAAGGTTCCAGCGCCGCGCCGTACGGTCGGTGCTGGCGGTGATCAGCCAACGGCTGTCCGGGCTGACCGCCATCGCCATCACGGGGCCGTCATGGGCCCGCAGCCTCTTCGAAGGAGCGTGCGGCGCGGCACTGGCCAGATCCCAAAGCAGGGCCGTCTTGTCAAGACTGGCGGTGATCAGCCAGCGGCCATCGGAACTCGTTCTCACCCTCTGGATCGGTCCCGTGTGGCCCGGCAGGGCGACCGAAGCCCCGCTCCAGCCCCCTTCCCCGATCGGCCACAGCCGTGAGGTGCGGTCGCTACTTCCGGTCACCAAGCGACGGCTGTCGGGAGTGAAAGCCACCGAGGTGACGGTGCTCAAGTGGCCTTGCAACTCGACCGCGCCGAGGTTTGGATCTCTCCCGGTGAGAGACCAGAGACGAGCCGTGCTGTCGGCACTGGCGGTGGCCAGCCAACGACCGTCGGGACTGACGACCAGCTCGAGCACCGGCCCACGGTGGCCGGTAAACGCCAGGCCGGAAGCGGCGGGGTCGTCGGAACCGAGGTCCCACCGCCGCGCCGTGTTGTCATCGCTGGCGGTGAACAGCCAGCGACTGTCAGGGTCGAAGGCGACGAAATTCACGGTGTCGGCATGGCCGAGCAGAGAGATCGCCGCGTCCGGCCGCGACGAGGTCAAGTCCCAGATCGCGGCGGCGCGGTCGAAGACCCCGACCGCCAGCCACCGGCCGTCGGGGCTGAATGCCAGACACTTCACCCCGCTGTCGAGCGTCTGCAAAACCTCGGGAAGCGCCTGACCTTCGGCGAGGGTCAGATCCCACAAGCGCACCGTCTTATCTTCGCTGCCGCTCGCCAACTGGGTTCCATCTGGACTGAAGGCCAGAGCCATCACCGGTGCTCGATGGCCAACCAACACCCGGGGCGGGGTGACCGGATCGCCAAAACTCCAGCCGGCCAACGGCCACAGCCGCACCGTGTTGTCGGCGCTGCCGGTGGCGATCCATTCGCCGTCCGGGCTCACCGCGACCGCCAGCAGTGCCGCGGTGTGGCCCGCCAGAGGATCGCCCCCGACGCTGGTCAGTGCCGTTTGCAAGGTCTGGCGCACACGGCCGCTGACCCCCTTGCGGCCGCGGCCCAGATCGAGGGCCTCGGCAGCCAACAGCAGGCCACGCTGGGGAAACTCCGGCAACAGCTGGCGGGCTTGCGCGAGGATCGATCCTTCTTCCGCCACCCAACCGCGATTGCGTGCCCGTCGCGCCTCGAAGGCGGAAATTGACGCCAGGACGAGCGCCACCGCCAATCCGATGGCCAGCCACCAGCTACGCTGTTTGGTACGCCGCTGCCGCTCGGCCTCGGCACGGGAGCGCTCCTTTTCAGCTTCTTCCTGATGGCGTTGGTCAACGCTAGCGGTCAAGAACTCCATCGCCAAATCGAACTCACCACCGTAGCGCTCGGCCCAGGCCGCGGTCGGCGAGCCCCGCTCACTCCAGGCGAGCGCCAAGTCGAGGTCGGGCGAGCCCCAGAGGCCAGCCTGACCGCCGCGCCACAGGTGCGCCGTGTCGATCAGCCGCTGGTAGATGCCGGCGGAGAGCGCCTCGCGCTCAGTCCACTCATTCATCCGCCGCCACTGACGAATCAAACTCTCGTGGCTAATGTCGAGCACCGAGTCTTCGCCCAACTCGATTCCGGCAGCCGGCAACAAGAAGCTACGGTCCGGTCGACGGAAGACCTCGACCACCTGGGCAACCTGCTCGTCTTGAACCCCGCAGATCGCGGCGACCTCCCCCAGCGCGGCCGGCCGGCGACTATCGGATTGACCGGAACCGCGCTCGGTCACGGCGCGGAACATCCGCTCGGCGATGGTTTGTTGGGCGGGATCCAGTTCGGCGAAGGCCTCGTCCGCGTGGCGAGACAGGGCGTCGGCGAGACCGCCGAGGGCGCGGTACGCCTCGAGGGTCAGGACGACCTCGCCATCGTCCGGCGTCCCCGACGGAGTCGCCCGATTCCACAGCCGCATCAGCGCGTGCTGCATCAGGGGAAGCTGATCGGGCTCGTCGCCCATATCGTTGAGCAGCCGATTGACCAGGCCCGGTTCGACCCTCGCGCCGAAGACGCCCGCGGGGCCTAGGATCGCCGCCCGACGCTGTTCGCGAGTCGGCCGGGGGGTCAAGAACTGGCTCTCGTTGAGCGCCTCGGGCAGACCGTTGAACTGGGCGCACGCGCCGAGAAAATCGGAGCGCATGGTAATGACGACATAGACCGGCAAGCGGGTCTGCTGGGCGGTGGCGAGGAGCAGCGCGACGAAGGCCGCGGCTTCGTCGGAGTCGCCGCGCGGGTCGTAGCGGAAGATCTCTTCGAACTGATCGACCAGCACCAGCAAGCTGGTGCGCTCGGGAAGCGGCCGGTCGTCGAGCGCTTCCACCAGCCCGAGCGGTCCGCGACGCAGGGTCGAGTGCAAGAGAGCGGCCTCGCGCCCATCCGGCTGGAGGCCGTCACCGGCCGCTTCGACCTCGGCCGCTTCGACCTCGATGAGCGCATCGGCCAAGCGGCGCATCGGCTGGCTGCCGGGGCGCAGTGTCGCCACCCGCCAACGGGCTCCGGCGCTGGCCAAGAAACCGGATTCGAGCGCCGGAATCAGCCCGGCCAGCACCAACGACGACTTGCCGCAGCCCGACACCCCCACCACGCCGAGAAAACGCGAACGCCCGAGCCGGTCGAGCAACTGGTCGGTCTGCTCTTCCCGACCGAAGAAGATACCCATCTCCTCGCGTCTGAAGGGGCGCAAGCCCGGGTAAGGCGCGGCGGGGTCGTGCATCATGTCGTCTCTCCCAGCGCCGTGAACAGAGGCGCCAGCACCTCACTGCCCAGCCCTGAACTCCCTTGCAGAGTCATCAAGCCTGGATAGCTAAAGCGCAGGGGTTCCTTCTCCGCCGGAGGCCCTTGATAGATGGCGAGCGCCCTCACCGGCGTCTCGCGCTTCCAAGCCACTTTGCGCAGCAAGAGGAGCTGATCGCGAACCCAGCGTGACGGAGTCACGCCATGAACGATCACCAAACCGTCACAGAACATCAGGTTCTGCTCCAAGTCCTCCCGCACCTGGGCCGGGGTACCGCCAGGCAGGGGCAAGGCGCAGGCGAGGCCGCGCGCTTCGAGCGCCGAACAGAGCTCGCTGGCGATCTCCATGTCCTCGGCCTCGGCGTTGATGAAGACCAGCCCATCGACCGAGTCCCCAGCGGCCGACCCCGCCGTGGCCGACCCCGCCGCGGCCTCCAGCTGGCGCACGACCTCGCGCTGCAACTCGTCGGTGCTCGCCGCCATCACCGTGTCCCCTTCGAGTAGAGCCCGTTGGGCGCTGTCTTCGACCGCTGCGAGATCCAGCTTCGAGTCGCGCCACTGCACCACGGGAGTTTCGGCGGCCAGGGCACGATCGTACTGCGCTCGCACGTAGCCTTGGGGGAGATCGGGCGGCCGCTTGCCGGGGAAAGCACTCAGCAGCTGGACAAAGACGGCGCTACGGGCCAGATCCTCGTCGACCGCCGCAACGAATCCCTCCGGGTCGCGCGAATACCAAGACTCCGGCAGCACCCGATAGCCAGCCTGCTCCAGATAGGTGCGCAGAGCGTTGCCGCGCGAGTCCAGATCGTCGGTGACCTCGGCCAGAAAGACGGCGGGATTGTCATCGCCCACGCCGTTGTGGGTCTCGCCACTGTTGGCCTCTTCCGGCGACTCGGCGGCGGCTGGCGCGACCTCTTCGGCGGCTCCTGTCGCCGCAGGTCCTTGCGCCTCGGGCACCGATCCCTTGAGCTCCTTGAGCTCGTCCGCCAAGTTGCAGGCCAAACGGGTCAACTCGTCAAAATAGGGTATTTGCCGCGGGTTCTTCGGGTCGGGAAAGGGCATGCCCAAAATCATCGGCGTGCCGTCCCCCTCGCCGGGTACCCAGAACCGGTACCCCAGCAGGTCGCCAAAATCGGTGGGCCGGTCTTCCCACTCCACCTTGTCGCGCTCGACGACGAAGACCCGCGAATCGCCATGCCGGTGAGCGGTGACCAGACTCTGGAAGGTGTCCTTCTCCCGCAGGCACCACTCGGAAGCCAGATAACCGGGCGAAAGGATCACCAACAAGGTCGCGGTGTCCGAGAGATTCTCCATAATCTCCGGCGTCAACTGCTTATGGCGCGACAGGTCGCGATCCATCCACACCGAAAAGCCCTCCCGGCGTCCCAACTTCTGCGCCAGAAGAATCTCCAGGGTCTCGACCAGCAGCGTCACCCAACCCTTGTCGACCCCCGGAAAGGGCATGTTGTCCACGTGGGCATAGCTCACGAACACATCGTGACGACGATCAGGCACAAAGGCCATCTTGAACCCTCCAAAGGGCACCGGGTTGGGGAAACGGATCTGTACGGGGGATCTTACTATCCACAACAATAGCCAGGAAGAGACCACAATGATACCCTCGTTGACACTCGACCCGTTACAGGTTACGGTTCATGGGTGATCGCCGGATTCAGCCATCGAGGGCTCAAGAGGTTCTTCGGGAACGGTGATGGACGAGGATTAAACCCAGACCACGTGCCGAAAATCCGGCGGATCCTCGCGCGACTTCACGCCGCCGCAAGTGTTCAAGACCTCGATGCGCCTGGCCTTCGACTCCATCCGCTCAAGGGCAGACGGAAAGGCCAGTGGGCGGTCGACGTGGATCGAAACTGGCGGATCACCTTCAGCTTCGACGGGCGCGACTGCGACGAGGTCAACTACGAGGACTACCACTAAGGAACCAACCATGATGCACAATCCTCCTCACCCGGGCGAGATCCTCCGCGCCGACTACGTCGAGCCTCTCGGGCTCAGCGTGACCGATGCGGCGAAGGCCCTTGGGGTCACGCGCAAGACGTTGTCGGCCGTGCTGAATGAACGAGCTGGAATCAGCCCCGCCATGGCTCATCGGCTGGCGAAGGCTCTGGAGACAACACCCGAGCTTTGGGTGAACCTCCAGGTTCAATACGATCTGTGGCAGGCCCGTGACACCGACCTTCGTCAGGTACGCCGGCTCGTGTCGGCGTAGTTCGGATGAGCGCACCAACCTCGATCCACTTCGCACCGACCATGGAGCCTGCCTATGGCTGACCACGGCTACTTCGCCAACCTGATCTGGCAGATCGCCGACCTTCTGCGAGGTCCGTATCGCCCGCCGCAGTACGAACGGGTGATGTTGCCCATGACGGTGCTGCGCCGCTTCGACTGCGTCCTAGCGCCCACCAAGGAGGAGGTCCTCGCCAGCTACGAGCGGCGCAAAGGAGGAAAGCTCAAGGGCGACGCCCTCGACCGCACCCTCGACAGGGCCGCCGGCCAGCGCTTCCACAACCACTCGCCGCTCGACATCGAGAAGCTGAAGGGCGATCCCGACCACATCGCCCAGCACCTGGTGAGCTACATCCAGGGCTTCTCGGGCAACGTGCGCCGCATCTTCGAGTACTTCGAGTTCGAAGCCGAGATCGAGAAGATGCGTGAGGCCAACATCCTCTACCTCGTGGTGTCGCGTTTCCGCGACGTGGACCTCCACCCTCGGCAGGTCCCCAACGAGCAAATGGGCCTGATTTTCGAGAACCTGATCCGCCGTTTCAACGAGCTTGCCAACGAGACCGCGGGCGATCACTTCACGCCGCGTGAAGTGATCCGCTTGATGGTGAACCTCCTTTTCATCCACGATGACGAGCTGCTCGCCATCCCAGGAACCGTCCGCAAGCTGCTCGACCCGGCCTGTGGCACCGGCGGCATGCTGGCCGAGGCGCAGAACTACCTGCGCGACCATCACCGAGACGCCTCCCTCTACGTTTACGGCCAGGACTACAACAAACGGGCCTTCGCCACGGCAGCCTCCGACATGTTGATGAAGGAGGTGAGCCACAACGGCGGCGGCAACACCGTGCGCTTCGGCGACAGCTTTACCGACGATCGGTTCGAGGGCGAGACCTTCGACTACTTCCTCACCAACCCGCCCTTCGGGGTCGACTGGAAAAAGCAGCGAAGCGAGATCAAGCGCGAGCACGAGAAGCGAGGCTTCGCGGGCCGCTTCGGCGCCGGCCTGCCGCGGGTGAACGACGGCTCGCTGCTTTTCCTACAGCACATGCTCGACAAGTTCGAGCCCGTCCGCCCGAAGGAACACCAGCACGGCTCGCGGCTCGCCATCGTCTTCTCCGGCTCGCCGCTCTTCACCGGCGGCGCCGGCTCGGGCGAGAGCAACATCCGCCGCTGGATCATCGAGAACGACTGGCTGGAGGCCATCGTCGCCCTACCCGAGCAGATGTTCTACAACACCGGCATCGGCACCTACGTCTGGATCGTGACCAACCGCAAGGAAAAACGACGCAAGGGCAAGATCCAGCTAGTCGACGCACGCGAGACCTGGACCCCAGGCGGCAGCGAGCAGAGTAAGCGCAGCCTCGGCGCCAAGCGCCGCCACATCAGTGGCGGCCAGATCGAGGAGATCGTCCGGCTCTACGGGCGCTTCAAGGGCGGGGAGCGTTCGAAGCGATTCGACAACGAGGACTTCGGTTTCACCCGCGTCACCGTCGAGCGGCCTTTGCGCCTGCGCTACCGGATGACGACCGACGACAAGGCCCGTTTCCTCGACGCCTACCCGGAGCGGCTCGATGACGTGCAAGCCATCGATGAGGCGCTAGGCCGCACGCCGCTTCTCGACTGGAACGCCGCGTGGGAGCGCATTGCCGCCCTGCTGGACGAGCGCAAGTCGCGTTGGAAGAAGGCCGAGCAGAAGCTCTTCCGCGACGTCTTCACCGAGAAGGACCCCGAGGCCGAGCCGGTTGTGAAGGGCGGTCGCGAAGAGGGCTACGAGCCCGATACCAATCTACGCGACTTCGAGAACATCCCGCTCGCCGATGACATCGACACCTACTTCGAGCGCGAGGTCCTGCCCCACGTACCCGACGCCTGGATGGACCGGGGCAAGGACAAGGTCGGCTACGAGATCAACTTCAACCGCCACTTCTATAAGTACACGCCGCCGCGGGCGTTGGAGGAGATCGATAGGGATCTGAAGAAGGCGGAAGAGGAGATTGTGAAGTTGTTGCGGGAGATGACTGCGTGACGGAGAACGTTCAAAGTGCCTACGCTCCTCGAACGAATGCGGTGCGTCTAAGGCATTTTACGACACGCCTATACGGGTTGAGCCAGCCTCCGCCGTATCAGGATCGTGGCATCCCGTTTGTTCGTGCGACAAACGTCGAGCGCGGCAAGCTGGTAAGAAACGGGCTGGCTTTCGTTTCGGAGGGCGATCTTCCCGAGTCCCGCGCAATACGGCTCGTCGAGGGCGACATCATTGTTGTACGTAGTGGCGCGTACACTGGCGATTCCGCTCTGGTGACCGCTGACTGGGCTGGTGGCGTCGCTGGGTTCGATATCGTAGTGCGCGTCGATCGCTACGGGGATCCTCGCTTTGTCGCATACTCCCTTCTGTCGCCACAAGTTCTTCAGGGTCAGATCGACCCCATGCGAAGCCGTGCAGCTCAGCCGCATCTGAATGCTGAAGAGTTGGGTAATGTTGTGCTGGCTCTTCCGCCCATGGAGTGTCAGCGCGCCATCGCCGACTACCTCGATCGCGAGACCGCCCGGCTCGATGCGCTGGTGGCGGTGAAGGAGCGGCTGCTTGGGCTGTTGGCCGAGAAGCGCCGAGCCCTCATCACCCACGCCGTCACCCGCGGCCTCGACCCCGCTGTCCGCTTGCGGGACTCCGGTGTCCCATGGCTGGGGGAGATTCCGGCGCATTGGACCCGATGCCACCTGAAGCGCCTACTCGCTAGCTCCGACTATGGCATCTCGACAGCTGTCGAACCGTCAGGCGATATTGCAGTTCTGCGCATGGGAGACATCCGCGGGGGCGAGGTCGATTTCTCCGGAATAGGATTCGTCGATGAGGTAGATGATGCGCTCCTCCTCCGTGAGGAGGACTTGGTGTTCAACCGCACAAATAGTCTCGACCAGATCGGGAAGGTAGCTCTCTTCCGGGGAACGACTGCATATCCGGTTTCATTCGCATCGTACTTGGTTCGATTCAGGTGCGGCCCTAATGTGATGCCGGAGTTCTTAAACTGGCTCCTTAACTCGGCGTTTCCTAAGGCCTGGGGACGAGCCGAGGCGCTTCCGGCTATCGGTCAGGCGAACCTGAATCCGAATAGATACGGATACCTGCCGATCGCGTTGCCTCCGCTCTTTGAGCAGCGGCAAATCGCTCAGTACATTTCGGAAGCGGTCTCAACGATTGACGCTGTGCAGCAGTCAGCACGTCGCACGATCGCGCTCCTCAAGGAACGTCGCTCCGCACTCATTGCTGCCGCCGCCACCGGCCAACTCGATCTCGGGAGCGCGGCATGAGGGTGACCCGCCTCACGCTGGTTAACGTGCCCGCCATCGAGGCCGCCGAGCTTTACTCTTGGCTCGCCTCCTGGTGGTTCTTGCTGCGGCTTGAGAGGATGGCGCCATGAACCGCGTCTCCGTCCAACCCGCGATCCTGAGCTGGGCTCTGGAGCGCAGCGCCAAGACGCCGGAGGTGCTCGGCAATAAGCTGCCGAAACTCCCCGACTGGCTGACGGGGGAGCTGTCACCCACATTCAAGCAGCTCGAGACCTTCGCCAAGGCGACCTACACGCCCTTCGGCTACTTCTTCCTGCCGGAACCGCCGGATGAACCGATGCCGATCCCGGACTTTCGCACCCTCGCCGACGAGCCCATGGCGCGCCCCAGCGCCGATCTGTTGGATACTATCTACACGATGCAGCGGCGTCAGGCGTGGCTTCGGGAAGAGCGGATCGAATGCGAAGCAGAGCCGTTGGGCTTTGCCGGAAGCGCACGATTGGTGGACGATCCCTACGCTGTCGGACGGGAGATGCGGCGTACAGTCGGAGGCGGAGATGGGTGGAGCGCTCAAGCGCGGACGTGGCAGGAAGCCGTGGGCAGACTACGCCAGGGTATCGAGCAATCGGGTATCTTGGCCGTCGTCAACGGTGTAGTCGGAAACAACACCCGCCGCAAACTCGACGTGGAGGAGTTTCGGGGGTTCGCTCTCTGTGACGCCTATTCCCCACTCATCTTCGTCAACGGTGCTGACGCGAAATCGGCGCAGATGTTTACTCTGGCGCATGAACTTGCGCATGTTTGGCTGGGTCCCACTGGCGAAGGCGTGTCCGGCTTCGAAGGTATCTTTCCGAATGATTCCCAAGTGGAGCGGTTTTGCGATCGAGCCGCGGCGGAGTTCCTAGTGCCGGAGCAAGAACTGAGGACCCACTGGCGCGATGTAAGAGACAGTCCGCAGCCATTTCAAACCCTCGCCCGACAGTTCAAGGTCAGCCCGATCGTTGCCGGACGCCGTGCGATGGATCTGGGTCTGGTTGGTCGCGCTACGTTCTTCGACTTCTACCGCGAGTACAAGCGCCAAGAGCGGAGAAGACCGAAGGGCGCGGGTGGAGGCGACTTCTATAACAACCAAAATGTGCGAGTGGGCAAGATGTTCGCCAGCGAGGTCGTTCGGGCGGCGATGGAAGGCCGGCTCAGCTTCAGGGAAGCCTATGGCCTGACCGGGTTGCGGGCCGGTGCTTTTCAAGAGTATGCGCACCGTCTGGGAATGGACCTACCATGACGGGGACACCGAAGTTCCTGGTGGACGCGGACGTGTTCATCTCGGCGAAGAACCTATATTACGCCTTTGATCTGTGTCCCGGGTTTTGGAACAGCCTGATTCACCATGGCAAAGTCGGGAACATTCGAAGCATCGACCGGATCCGCAGTGAACTTCTAGCTGGACGGAACACCGAAAAGCTTGTGCAGTGGGTCAAAGACGACCTTCCCAAGGGATTCTTCCTTGTCACGAACGGCGAGGAGGTGCTCTCGGCCTACGAGAATGTGATGCTCTGGGTGCAAAGGAATCCACAGTACTTCGACCAGGCAAAGGCGAAGTTTGCAACGGAAGCAGATGGCTGGCTCGTCGCCTACGCAATGGCCCATGGCGGGATCGTCGTGACGAATGAACAGCCGCGCCCCCAAGCCAAGAACCGGGTCCTTCTCCCTGATGTATGCAACCACTTCAACGTGACCTATCAGGATCCCTTTCTCATGCTCAGGGAGCTGGCTATCCAGTTCGATTGGACGGGAGAGAGCTGATGTCTCGCCGGCATTCCGAAACCGCCTTCGAGGCCGCCATCGAGGCACACCTGCTGGCCAACGGCTACGTATCCGTTGCGGCAAGCAGCTTCGATGGCGAGCGAGCGATCTTCCCCGAAACCGCCCTGGCCTTCATCCGGGAGACGCAGCCCAGTGAGTGGAAGCGGCTCGAAGCCCTCCTGGGCGACCAAACGGGCGATCAAGTGCTGGCCGACCTGTGCAAGTGGATGGACGCCCACGGCGTCCTCGCCACGATCCGCCACGGGTTCAAGTGCTACGGCCGGATGCTTCGGATCGCCTTCTTCAAGGCCGCGCACGGGCTCAACCCCGAACTCGAAGCGCGCTACGCGGCCAACCGGGTCGGGTTGACCCGCCAGCTCCATTTCTCGCCGCGCAACCCCAAGCTGTCGCTAGACGTCACGATTAGCCTGAACGGCGTTCCGGTAGCCACGGCGGAACTCAAGAACCCGCTCACCGGCCAGACGGTCGAAGAGGCGCGCAAGCAGTATCAGCGGGACCGCGACCCGCGCGAGCCGATCTTCGAGTTCAAGCGCCGCACGCTCGTCCACTTCGCCGTCGATACGGAATCCGTGCTGATGACCACGCGCCTGGCCAGGGACGCAACGTATTTCTTACCGTTCGACAAGGGCCGCGACGGTGGGGCCGGAAATCCGACCGATCCCGCCGGCCGCGCCTATCGCACCGCCTACCTCTGGGAGGAGGTGCTTCAGCGTGACAGCTTGCTCGATCTGCTGGCCCGCTTCATTCACCTACAGAGCGAGGTGAAGCGCGACGAACGGGGGCGCAAGGCGAAGGTCGAGACGATGATCTTCCCGCGCTATCACCAGCTGGATGCGGTGCGGCTCCTCGTCGAGGAGACTCTGCGCGATGGTGTCGGCCACAACGCTCTGGTGGAGCATTCGGCCGGCAGCGGCAAGAGCAATACCATCGCCTGGCTCACCCACCGGCTGGCTTCGCTGCACGATGCGGACAACGCCCGCGTCTTTGACAGCGTGATCGTGGTGACCGATCGGGTGGTGCTCGATCAACAGCTCCAGGACACGATCTACCAGTTCGAGCACAAGCGCGGCGTGGTGGAGAAGATCGACGAGAGCTCGCGGCAGCTCGCCGAGGCGCTCGAAAATGCGGTTCCGATCATCATCACCACGCTGCAGAAGTTTCCCTTCGTCTCACGGCGGCTGGTCAAGATGGCCGAGGATCGGGGGGAGACAGGCACCGGCGACCTGCCGACCCGCCGCTGCGCGGTGGTGATCGACGAAGCGCACAGCTCTCAAGGCGGCGAGGCGGCGACCGAGCTCAAGGGGGTTCTCGCTGGCGAGGAGCTGCGCGAGAAGGCCAAGAGACAGGCAGCCGCCGAGGGTCGAGAGGAGATGGAGGAGCTCTTTCGAAGCATGGCCCAGCGAAGCCAGCAGGCCAACCTGAGCTTCTTCGCCTTCACCGCCACGCCCAAACACAAGACACTCAAGGTCTTCGGCCGCGACGGCGAGCCGACCCATCGCTACACCATGCGTCAGGCGATCGAAGAGGGGTTCATCCTCGACGTCCTGAGGCACTACACGAGCTACGCCACCTACTACAAGCTGCTCAAGGCTTGCGAGGACGACCCGAACGTCGAACGCAAGAAGGCAGCCAGGGCGCTGGCAAGATTCCTGCGTCTCCATCCGCACAACATCGCGCAGAAGACCGAGGTGATGATCGAGCACTTCCAGTCGGCCACGCGGCACAAGATCGGCGGCAGGGCGAAGGCCATGGTGCTCACCGGCTCACGCTTGGAGGCGGTGCGCTACAAACAGAGCTTCGACCGCTACATCCAGAAGAAGGGCTACGCCATCAAGTCGCTGGTCGCCTTCTCAGGCACGGTGGAAGACGACAAGCTCCCCGGCGTCACCTACAGCGAAGAGCAGATGAACGAGGGCGTGCGCCAGAAGGAGCTGCCCGAGCACTTCGCCACGCAGGAGTACCAGGTGCTGCTGGTGGCGGAGAAGTACCAGACGGGCTTCGATCAACCGCTCCTGCACACGATGTATGTGGACAAGCGACTGGCCGGCATCCAGGCGGTGCAGACCCTCTCCCGACTCAACCGCATCCATCCTCTGAAAGAGGACACCTTCGTCCTCGACTTCGTGAATGAGCCCGAGGAGATCCGCGACGCCTTCAAGACGTACTACGAGGGCGCTGAGCTGGGAGAAGAGGTCGACCCGGCGCAGATGTACGTCATCAAGGCCGAGCTGGATGCTTCGGGAATCTACCTCGACGAGGAGGTCGAGCGCTTCTGCTCGGTGTACTTCAGACCGAAGCAGCGACAGAGCGAGACTGACCATCAGAGCATGAACGCCGCACTCGATCCGGCCGTTTCGCGCTTCACGGTGCTGCGACAAGACCACGAAGAAGAAGCGGAACTCTGGCGCGGAAAGGTGCAGGCTTTTAGGAACCTCTATGGCTTTCTCAGCCAGGTGATTCCGTACCAAGACTCGGATCTCGAACGCCTCTTCGTCTACCTGCGCCATTTGGCATCGAAGCTCCCCCGCCGCCAATCAGGCCCCGCCTACCAGTTCGATGGCGAGGTACGGCTCGAGTACTACCGGCTCCAGAAGATCAGCGAGGGCTCGATCTCGCTGGGCGAGGGGAGGGCACGCGCTCTGGATGGTCCGACCGAGGTGGGGAGTCGCGCCGCTCGCGAGCAGGCGGTGCCACTGTCGCAGCTCATCGACGTCGTCAACGAGCGCTTCGGTACCGACTTTAACGAAGCGGACCAGCTCTTCTTCGACCAGATCGTCGAGGCGGCGCTGGTCGATGACGACCTGCGCAAGACGGCGGCGGTGAATCCCGAGAGCAAGTTCGAGTTGGTGTTCAAGAACCTGCTCGAACGCCTCTTCGTCGAGCGCATGGACCAGAACGAGGAGATCTTCGTCCGCTACATGAACGACCGGGCCTTCCAGAAGACGGTAAGCGAGTGGATGGCCTCTGAAGCCTACCGCAGGTTTGGTGAACTCGCCGACTCCTCCACTAGCGACACCGCATCAGCGGGCTTACGTCTGGTGGAACCCACACCTGAGCAACAGTATGCTTCCTGCGTTCCCCTGGTACCTCTCGAAGCCGCCGCGGGAGCGTTCAGCGAAGCACAGCTCATCACCGAAGCTGATTGGCAGTGGGTTGAGCTCGCTGGCCGGACTCGCCCTGCCCGCGGGCTTTTCGTGGCGCGAGTCGTCGGCGAGTCGATGAACCGCCGGATCCCCAACGGCGCCTGGTGCTTGTGGCGTGCGAATCCGACCGGCACACGCCACGGCAAGATCGTGCTGGCCCAGCACCATGCGATCGACGATCCCGAGCTGGGCGGAAGCTACACCGTCAAGGTCTACGAATCCGAGAAGATCACAACGGAAGGTGATGGCTGGCGGCACGGCCAAATCCGGCTCACACCGGACTCGTTTGACAGCTCCTTCAAGCCACTCGTCTTCGATGATCCGGAGGAAGGTGAACTCCGAATCGTCGCCGAGTTGGTGGAAATTCTTTGAGGACAGTGACTCATCGAGGTGAGGTGAAACGGGTACGACATCGGGCTCCGGCTCCCCTCCTCGAACCCAGCTAGAACCTGAGAGACCCCCATCAACTCGGTTCCACTATCCTCCCTCGCTCAGTTCTCGCAGGGTAGTCTCCATTCTCGCCGCGGTTTCGACCAGGGGCGCGGGGAGCGGCTCGGGAGGGGGCATGGGAAGGCTTTCGGCCGCTTCAGCACAAGCCGTGAGCCATGCGGCGAAGGGTTCGACGGCTTCCGGGTCGATCCGCTGGCGGCGCGCGATCGAGGCGAAGCTGACCGCGTCGTGGAGCACTTCGCGCAGCCGTTCCACCCGCCCTTTGAGCTCCTCCATCACCGCCAGGGTCGCCGAGCTTCGACGCCAGCGCAACTCGGTGAGGGCGCCGCTCATCGCTTCGAGCATGGTGGCCAGGGCGGCGAAACCGGGCTCGGCGGGATCCGCTCCGTGGCGCACCGCTGGCGCCAGCAAGGCGAGGATTCGAGCCTCCAGCGCGCCCACTCGATGGCGGAAAATCCCGCGATAGCAGAAGGCGGAGATCAGCAAGTTGACCACCAAGCCACCGACCGCGCCGCTGGCCACCGCCAAGAGGCGGATGGCGAAGGTCGCCAGCGGTGCACCTTGCGGAACCAAGATCAAATAGAGGGCGGTAAAGGCCGCCACCGGATAGCCACTCGCCGCGCCGGCGGCAAAGGCGGTGACGATCGCCAGTCCGACCGCCAGAGGCACGCCCAGAGTAGGCGGGAGACCCGCGAGGGTGGCCAAGGTGCCCCACAACCCACCGAGGCCGCTCGCCGCCAGCTGCGCCCAAGCCTGACGGAGCCCACCGATCACCAACGGTGAGATACACAGCACCGCCACGAAGGTCGATGAGACGTGGTCCGGGTTCCCGAGGAGACGGTCGAGCAGCAAGGTCAGCGCGCAAGCCAGAGCCGCCTTGCCCGCCAGAAACGGTACGTCCCGCCACCAATCCGGTCGCCATGACTCCGACATTCATCCTCCCTGGTTGCTCCCCAGCCCCGGCGCGGACCCGATTGACCGGCCACGGGCTACCCTATAGGATCAACTGATAAGACAATTCAATTTTGGCGCCTCCAGCGAAGATAACTCCACCGGCAAAGAGTCGCTACCCAGGAAGTGCCGGTCGACTCGAAATCCTTTCGTTCGCGACGCCACTGAAGGCTAGAGAATCGCCATTCCGATCGTCTCGGGTGGCCACGGCGATAGAGAGTGAGCCCCCCACTACCAGGCCCCCCATAGTCAGACCTCATACCCACGCGAGGAGCTAGCGCAACGATGCAATACAACATTCTCAGCTACTGGCAGTCGCTCGAGAACATGGAAGCGGGCGACCCGGAATGCCCCAAACCTCGCGTCTTGCGCCTCCTGCAAGCCACCTTCGAGCGCTGGCTGGGGAAGAAGACATGGCTCGAACAGGACCAGATGGGCCATCTCTTCGACCGCTTCGAGAGCGACGAGCTGGAGCGGGTCAAGGCTCTACCGATCGCCGAGCGACGGGGATTGGCGATCCGCGAGATGCTGGATCTAGTCACCACCCCCGCGGCCCGCAAGCAGGGAGTGATGCGCATCCACCCGGACGAGATCATCGTCGGCGCGGCGCCCCCTTACTCGGTCGGCCAGGGCAAAGAGTTGATGCGCTACCTGAGCGAGGACGAGAAGCTCTTCTACCAGCTTCAGTACCTCAATGAATGGTCGCCCTTCGGCCACATCGTGCCCAACTACGAGAAAGTGCTGAAGCTGGGGATCGACGGCATTCTGGAGGACTGCCGGCGGCGCGGCGACGCGCTGCCGCCGGAGGACGAGAACAAAGGTAGTTTCTACCGTTCGGTCGAAACCGCCCTCGAAGGGGTCAAGCTCTACGCCACGCGCTACGCCGAGCTGGCCGAGGAATACGCCGAACGGTACGGCCAAATCGCCGACCAAATGGCGGCGCGAAATGAGCGGCGCGAAACCGCTGGCGAGGTGGAAAGCGGCTCCGAGCGGCGCTTCGCCAGCAGCCTGGTCGCCGAGTTCCCGGAGAAACTGGCTCGCCAACGCCAGAAGGAGATGGGCTGGACGGCCGAGCGGCTGCGCAAGTGCCCAGCGGGCCCCGCGGAGAGCTTCATGGAGGCGGTTCAGGCTTTCTATCTGGTCCACTGCGCACTCCACTTCACCGGCGACATCACCTCGATCGGCCGGCTCGATCAGATCCTCTACCCCTATTACAAAGCCGACCTCGAAGCCGGCAGGATCACCCCCGAGGTCGCCCAGGAGGTGCTCGACTGCCTGTGGATCAAGCTCGACGAAGGGGTGGTGCTCGACCGGCGTCAGGTGGAGGATCGCTTCACCTGCGCCGACGGCGCGCTGCTGGGTTCGGGCGGAGCGAGCAATTTCGACCAGGGGGCGCTCACCAACCAGTGGATGCAGCAGGTGACGATCGGTGGGGTGCTCGCCAACAACGACCCTCAGCCGACCGACGCCAGCAACGAGTTGACCTACATGTGCCTCGCCGCCTCGCGGCGCATGCCGCTCAACAGTCCGACCCTCGACCTGCGGGTCCACCAGGGCACGCCGCCGGAACTGTTGGAGGCGGCGGCCAAGACCTTGCTGTCAGGCGGCGCTCACCCGGTCTTGCTCAACGACGACCGGTTGATCCCGGCGCTGCACGAGAAGTCGGGTGGAACCGTAGCGCTCGAAAGCGCCCGCAACTACGTTTGTGACGGCTGCTTCGAGACCCTCTTCCAGGGGGCGAGCGAGTTCAGCTTCGGCTTCGTGCCGGCGCTCGACGTGCTGGAGAAGGCGCTCAACGGCGGCGCCGGCTTCGCCATGGCCGGAGCGACCTATCATCGCGGCACCAAGGGCAGCTGGCGCACCCCACCCGCCGCGCGGATCGGTAGTTTCGAAGAGTTGTGGGCGATCCAGCGCCAGCACATCCTGCTCGGCTGTCACCGCTTCCTGGCCGGC
>QIHU01000130.1 GCA_003231035.1 Acidobacteriota bacterium | reverse complement strand
CGGATGCGCTGCAAGTACACGGTCCCTCTGGAGTTCTTGTCTTTCACCTACGAATGGAAGGTCGACCATCAGGTCGTGCGTCCAATCTTCTTTGTTTAGGGAGGCCCGCGGCGCGAGGTGTTCATCTCAGCGACGATCCGCTCGAGCGCCACGTCGCGGTCCGGCGCTCGAGTAAGGGGGCGGCCGATCACCAGGAGGTCGGCGCCCGCGCGCAAGGCTTGGCCGGGGGTGGCGGTTCGGCGCTGGTCGCCAGGGGCGGCCGTCAGCGGTCTAACGCCCGGAGTGACGAGCAAGAACGGTGCGGGATTGGCCCGTCTCAACGCGGCTGCCTCCAAGGGAGAACACACGATTCCCGCGCAGCCCGCTTGACGCGCCAGCCGGGCCCATCTCTCCACTCGCCGCGAGGCCGAGCCCGCGAGATCGAGCGCATTGAGCTGCCCATCGTCCAGATGAGTCAGGAGGGTCACGGCGAGGATCGCCACTTCGCCCCCGGCCGCCTCCACCGCCGCTTCCAGCATCGCCGGGCCGCCCCCGGCATGAACGGTGAGGTAGCGCACGCCGAGGGCGCGGGCCGAGCGCACCGCTCCGGCCACGGTGTTCGGGATATCGTGGAGCTTGAGATCTAGAAAGATCGCTTCGGCCTGTGCCTTCGCCTCTTCCACCGCCGCGGGGCCCCAACGAACGAAGGCCTCGAGCCCTACCTTGAGGACTCCCACTCGCGGTCCAAACCAAGAGATCCAGCGGCGGAACTGGTCTCGTTGGGAGGTGTCCAAGGCCACCGCAATCCGTCGCGCGGCTTCGCTACAGCTTTTTTCGCTCATTCCACTCGCCCTTATCTGCCCGTGGTTAGAGTCGTCCCGACTGCTAACAGTCCGTGGTAAAAGTCGTCCTGCTAAGATCACTCTTGGCCGAGCGCCGAAGCGAGGTCGACTGTAGCAAAGCTGACATGGAAGAGAAGAACGCCCGCCACTTGGCGGAGATTATTGCTGCTAGCTGGCTACCGGGAGCCCTATTTGGGCTCCACTTCGCGGTCCTCCTCTTCTTCCTCAACCCCAACTTACCTTTCGGTGGGCTGAGCGCGATGAGGTCGATGGTGCTCAATGCCTTGCTCTTTGGCACCTTGGGATCGTTCTTGACTTTGCCGTGGACCCGCAAGCATCGGCGGCGTGCACTGCGCTTGTTGCCCTGGGCTTTGACTTTCGCTCAAGGAGCAGCAGCGGCATTGTGCTGGTTGCATGCCTCGCGGTACGCCTACTACCTACCCGGTGGCATTAACGACCGGCTGATCAAAGGGGCGATCCTGCTCTCCGTTTCGACCCTAATTTGCTTCTACACCGCCCTTCTGCACAGCGTCGCCAAGCGCAACTACGGGATTCGCAGCCGGATCGCTTTTTGGCTACTACCCATCCTCTCGGTGGTCCTGGTCTGTGAACGCCGCCTGGCCTATTCCCCCCCCAAGAGCCTCCCCCCGCGAGCGGAGTCCACCGTGCCCGATCCGCTTCCGCCTTCAACCCGACTCCTGGTTGTGGGGCTTGAAGGAGCGACCCTGGACGCGATCCTGCCGCTGAAGGAACAAGGGTCGCTACCGTTTTTCAGCCGTATGATCGAGGAGGGCAGCTCCGCTCGGCTCGGCTCAATGCGGCCCAATCACAAAGGCTCGCTATGGTTCACCCTGTCGACCGGTAAGCTCCCGTACAAGCATGGAATCCTCGACAGCAAACTTCGCGCGGCGCCACTTCTAGGTCGCGAAACCAAGCTCGAACTCTCCCCGTTAGCGCCATTGAACCTCTTCGCTCACCTGTGGGGGCCAAGCCGCGTGGTGGACGCCAGTCGTGCTCGTGCTTTGCCCCTGTGGAAGTTGTTGGCCCAGCTCAACGTGCCGGTCGGTGTGGTGGGCTGGCCGCTGAGTTCACCGATCGAAGAACCGGAGCCCAGTGGCTTGCGGTTCTTGCTTTCCGATCGGTATTTCTTCGACGTGAAGGCTTCGCGTACCGCTTGGCCGGCGGAGATCGAAAATCGTGCTCGCCTCTTCCGTTTGCGCACCGCCGACCTCGACCCGGCACTGTTGGAAACCTTTGGCTCGCCTCCCGCCGATGGCGTCGCTTCGGCGGTGGCGGAGGACCTCTGGCGCAGTTCCTTGACCAGCTTCTTTCTCGATCAGCCAGGGTCAGCGGAGGTGGTCTTCGTCATGCTGCCAGGCCTCAGAAAGGTCACCACCCGCTATTTCGGTGGTTTTCTTGCCGCCGAGTTCGAGGGCAAGCAGCGGGCTCCATACTCCGACGCCGCTTTGGCGATCCGTGCCTACTACTCGTGGCTAGATTCGACTTTGGCCGCCCTGTGGGAGCAACAAGGCTCCGGGATGATGGCGGTGGTTTCGGCGCACGGCGCGGAGAGTTCGAAGGGACTGCGCTGGTTACGAGCCGAACTTTCGCGGCAGCGATCGCTCAAAGCCGACTTCCATCGCTCGCCGGACGGCATTTTTCTCCTCTATGGAGAAGGAGTGAAGGCACAAGCGAGGCTACGCAACGCGGAATTGGTGGATGTCACCGCGACCTTACTTTTCGCCCTGGGTTTTCCGATCGCGCGTGATCTCGATGGCCGGGTCCTGCGCGACGCTTTTGATCCCTACTTCTTGGACCACCACCCGCTCACCTTTCTCCCCACCTACGAGTAGACTCCCATCCCTCGATTACCCGTCGTTGACGGAACGGGAAGAGACGAGTTGGGGACCACCCCCACCAGCTTGGCGTTTTTGTGGCCGTGCTGGGTTTTTCCCGACCTCCGAAGAGGCGCCCTTGGGAGCGCGGGTGCCCTTGTTCTTGGCGCGAGCCATTGAGCAGTGGCCTTCGAAATGAGCTCCAGCATCGATGACCAAGGAGGGCGTTTCGAGATCGGCAAAGACCCTCCCGCCGGCTGCGATCTGAACCTGCCTACTCGCCTTCACGTGGCCGCGAACCACCCCGTTGACGAAGATCCGCCCCACTTGCACATCGGCATCGATCTCGCCTCCGGCTCCAACGACCAGATCACCAGAGGAGACAATATTGCCGGTCACCTTGCCGTCGACTCGAAACGAGTTCTCGAAATGCAGCTCGCCTTGCAGCAAACTGCCGCGATCAACGAATCCATTCAGGTCTCCGCCTGGACCGCTATCGCTGCTATCACCCTTGAAGATCATCGCTCGGCTCCCGTAGTCACTCTCAATTCGACTCGTCTTGCCCGTCCCCTCGGCCCACCATCAGATCATAGATTCGCATCAGCTCCTCTTCGGAGTGAAAATGAACCCGAACCTGGCCACCGCGACCCTTGCGAAGGATGTCCACCCGAGTGTGCAAGGCTTGCGTCAGCCTCTCCGCCGCCGCCGCCGCATGGACCTCCTGAGGGCTGGCTATTTTCTTCGATTTTTTCTTCTCTCCAGTAGCAACTAATGCCTCTAAGTCTCTTGCTGTCAGTGAGTTACGGACAGCTTCTCGAGCTAGACGAAGCTGCTCTTCAGCACTCCCGAGAGCCAACATTGGTCGCGCTTGCCCCACCGATAGAGCGCCGCTTCGAAGCAGTTCAAGAACTCCCTCCGGCAAATTGAGCAAACGCAGCGCGTTGGCGATGACCGGCCGACTCTTGCCGACCTTGTCACCGATCTCCTGTTGCGAGAGACCAAACTGGTCACGTAGGGTCTGGTAGGCAACCGCCTCTTCAACGGGGTCGAGGTCACTGCGCTGTAGGTTCTCGACCAAGGCAAGTTCCAGAAAGTCTTGGTCGTCTTCCACTTCGCGCACGACGACGGGGACCTTGGTCAGCCCTGCCAACTTCGCGGCCCGCCACCGGCGCTCACCGGCGACGATGGTATATCGATCGCCCGCGGCCGGAGTCACAACCACGGGTTGAATCAGCCCTTTGGCGCGGATGGAATCGGCCAGCTCGGCCAGCGCCGCTTCGTCAAAGCGTTCCCGCGGCTGGTGACGGTTCGGATCTAGCTGGCTGAGGAGCAGGGTAGCGGGGCTTGCTGGCGGACCCATCGGAGGGGCCGAAGGAACTTCCCTTGGAAGCAGCGCGTCCAGCCCGCGGCCCAAGCCTCGCTTGCGGCTCATGCCGCTCGCCCCAAGAACTCGCGCGCGAGGTCTAGATAGGCTTTCGCGCCCCGACACCGGATGTCATATTGCAAGACCGAGATTCCGTGGCTGGGCGCTTCGGCCAGGCGAATGTTGCGGGGGACCACGGTGTTGAAGACCTTGTCGGCAAAGTGACTCCGGATTTCATCCACCACATCCTTACTGAGATTGGTGCGGTCGTCATACATGGTCAGGAGAATACCCGAGATCTCCAAGGTGCGGTTGAGCCCTTGCTGCACCCGACGAACGGTGGCGACGAGCTCGCTGATCCCCTCGAGGGCAAAATACTCGCATTGCAGAGGCACCAAGACGCCGTCGACGGCGGTGAGTGCACCGACCGTCAAGTGGCCGAGCGACGGAGGACAGTCGAAGAGCACGACGTCATAGCGGTCCTTGACCGTTTCTAGCGCCTCTCGCGGCACGCCTTCCCAGCCCTCTTGACCCACGGACTCAACCTCGAAACCAATCAGGTCTCGGTTTGTTGGCACAAGGTCCAAGAACGGGAAGCCGCTAGGACGAATCGCCTCGGCCATCGTGTTTTCGCCGCTCAAGACATGGTAGAGGTGCGGTTCAGTGGCCTCACAGCCCAGTCCCCTCGTTGCGTTTCCTTGCGGATCGCAATCGATGAGCAGCACTTTCCGCTCTAACGCCGCCAGAGCAGCACCGAAGTTGATCGCGGTCGTCGTCTTACCGACTCCGCCCTTCTGATTGGCGATAGCGAGTGCGATTCCCAAGTTTGACCTCGTCTTTTGGTGGTGAGTGTGTCGGCGGAAGAGGATTCGTCGCCAATGCAGATCTACTGGGCAAGCCGGCAGGAGCGGATTCGGCGGCATTCGCTCCCCTGTAGCCTCAACTCCCGATCGACGACTAAACAATCCGGCAAAGAGGGCTCTTCTTGCCCAACCCAGAGGAAGAATCGTCCATCGGGCGCAAGGTGCCGCGCAAGAGACTCGAGGACTACAGCCGAGAGTTTCAAGGCGCGAACGGTCAAAATGTCGAACTGTTCCGGCAGGTCGGAGGGTAGAGGGTCGTCGACTCTAGCATTGAGGCATCGGCAGGGCAACGCGGCCTTGCGCGCCACCGATTGGAGGAATGCCCACTTTCGCTCCCTCGGTTCAACCAGGGTGACTTCCAGCGACGGTACGGCCGCCGACAAGATCAACCCTGGAAAACCACCTCCAGATCCGACGTCAACCAGACGGGACCAATTCCGGTCGATCCAAGGCAGAAGGGCGAGGGCCTCTCCGTAGTGCCGCTCAAACACCGCCGCGACCGTACCGGGTCCAATCAACGAAAGAGACCGATTCCACCGACGCAGGGCTCGATAGTGGACCGACAGGGCCGCCAAGCTCTCCTCTCCGAGGGGGAACGGAGAGACTCGGGCAAATGCCTGAGCCAACTCCTGAGAATTCAAAGGCGCAAGAGCCGGACCCGCCTTCATGGTGGAGAGGTCCGCCCCAAGCCCCTCACCCTCTGAAGAGACTCTGCTTCCGCTGTTTCACGTGAAACGTCGGTGGCCGGCCTGCGCGGATGTTTCACGTGAAACATCCGCGTCGACGCCGAAGACTCTGGCAGCTGGGCCGGGCCTCTAGCCACCCGCGAACACCTCACTCCGAGCGAATCGAGACCCGCTTGAAAAATCCGTCGCCAACGCTCTCGGTAACCACTCCCGGTTCATCAGCCAGAGATACATGAATCAAGCGACGATCGGCGGGGTTCATTGGCTCCAGGGTCTTCGGGCGACCGGTATCGCGTACCTTTGAAGCCATACTCTTGGCCAGGAGAACCAGGTCTTCGTCCCGTTCCTTGCGAAAACCATCGCCATCCACTCGGCAAGGGACCAAGTAACCTAGCGAGGCGCGCATCATGCGTGGGGCCAGGTACTCGACAGCCTCCAAGACCTCTCCGTCTTCGGCCAATGCATCCTCAATGTCGGGACCAGAGAGGTCGATCTCAAGCCGCTCATCCCCTTCGCTCACTGCAACACTCAGTTCGAGTCCAGCCAGGCTGACCAAGAGGGCCACGTTCTCGCGGGCCGCGGCGAAGACCTCTTCTTGACTCGCCTTCGGGTGATCCTCGGTCTCCGACCGCGAGGAGGAGCGGCGGCGGGAGCGGCGGCGACGGTGTGGAGCCGGCGAGTCCTCGTCGTCCTCGGCGGGGGCCGGTGGCGGCGTTGCGACGCCAGGAGGGGCACTCGCTGGAGGACCACTCGCCGCGGAAGCCTCAGGCAGGGTCACCATGCCGTCCGCCACATCAACAAAAAGGTGGTTCTCCGGTTCCTCTTCCTCGGCCTCTTCCTCGGCCTCTTCCTCGGCCTCTTCCTCGGCCTCTTCCGCAACGACCTCCGGGCTCTCCCCCTCGTCGAGTTCTAATTCCGGTTTGAGTTCTGGCAGGGGTTCCGGCGCAACTTCCACCGTCGGAAGCGGGGGAGTCGGATCTGGGCTTTGCTCAACAGGAGGAGCGGCCGGAGGAGCCAGCGCTTTGGTCAAGTTCTCGGGGTCCACTTCAATCACTACCGCCTTGCGCGATTTGGCCACTCCACGCCTCTTTTCGCGCTCTCTATAGGCCAGCTCGCTGGGCTCCACTTGGTAGTGAGAGGCTGCCATCAGAAGTGCTTGTTCAACTGACTTACCGGAAAAAAAACGTCGTTTCGTGCTCATACAGGGGTCCTCGTTAGCTGGAGAGTCTTTAAGCCTTGGCGCCCTTACGGGCCTTCTTGCCGCTGGGCTCTTGCGGAGAATCGGTCTTGGTCAGGCGATTGTAGACCGTCGTCTGGATAATTGTGGCCACATTGCTGGTCAGCCAGTAGAGCACCAGCCCGGCGGGGAAGTTCAAGAAGAAAAAGGTGAACACCACCGGCATCATCGCCATCATCCGTTGTTGCATCGGATTGCCGACAGGAGTGGGCATCAACCGTTGCTGAATGAGCTGGCTGGCTCCCATCACAATCGGCAAGATGAACAGCGGATCTTTGGCCGACAGATCGGTGACCCAGAACTCCCAGGGTGCATGGCGTAACTCCACCGACCCATACAGGATCTTGTAGAAGGCGAAGAATACAGGGATCTGCAAGAGCATCGGCAGACAACCGCCGGCGGGATTGACCCCCGCTTGGCGATAGGTGCCCATGACCTCTTCGTTCATCTTGCGTTGTGCCTCCAAGTCGGGGCGGCCCTTCTTGTCCTTCAGCTTCCCGGCCCAACTCTTGCGGATGGCTTGGATCTTCGGGTTCAGCGCCTGCATTTTCTTCATCGACGCCCCGTGCTTGAGCGTGATCGGCAGCAGGGCAACCTTGATCAGCAGGGTCATGAGGATGATCGACCAGCCGTAGTTGTGAACCACGTTGGTGTAAATCCACTGCAGACCCAGCATGAAGAGGCGGGCCAAGGGGCGGAAGATTCCCAGGGTGACTGTTTCCTCGAGCCCTTGATCGAAGGAAGTCAGGCGATCGTACACCTTAGCTCCCCAATAGGCCCGCAGTTCGACCTTCTCGCCCAGGGGCATCAGCCGCAAGGCCAGCTCGCGCGGCTCCTTCTTGCGCTCGTCCGGAAGGGTCATCGTGGGCAACAACCGCTCCAGAGTGCTCGCTCCACCGTCCAACGGTTGATTGATCAGCACCGGGTCCACCGAAACCTGGCGCAGCGGAGTGACGGGCATGATCGCGGTCAAGAAGTAAGTGTCATCGAGCCCAAGCCAGCGCAATCCACCCACCGGCACATTCTCTACCGCACTGACCTTGGTGGACGACAACGTCTCCAGATCATCCCCGGTCATGAACAGCGCGGAACGCAAGAAGAAGCGGTTGCCTGTCTCCGCCGCCGGGGGATTGCGGACTCCGGGCCCGATGAAGACACCGTAGTCCTGGCCTTCGACTTCGATCGAGACTTCGAAGGAACCGCCATCGGCGAACTGAAAGTGTTTTTCGGCCTGCCCTTCCGGGCCGTTGTAGCGAAAAACCAACTCCATGTCACCGCGCCACTCCACTTCGAAGAGCGCATCGTTCAGAGGTAGGCTCTCGCCGTCCACCCCTGTCAACCCAAATGGAAACAGGTTGTCTGACCGACGGCGCACCAAGTCCATGATCTCGCCATCCTTCGACTGGCGATGATCGAGGAGTCGATAGGCGACGATCTGTGCTCCACGGTTGCTCACCTCAATCTGCGCGATGTCCGTTTCAATGGTGATGAGCTCCTCGCTAGAGGCCTCGATTCGCGGAGCCTGCACCGTCACATCGGCGGTACTTTCTAGCCTCGTCGACCTCTCCGCGCCCATCGCCGCGGCTTCCTCTGGATTCGACTCCGTCGTCACGTCCCAGGGTGAGGACGACGAAGCGGCTGGTGGCGATACCTCCACAACCCTTCCGTCAACCCCTATCGCTTCTTCGACAGGCGGAGGATCAGGTGCGAAGAGATAGCTCCAGGAGAAGAGCACACCCATCGAGAGAATCACGGCAAGCAAGAGCCGGCGGTTTTCCAAGATTGTTCCTTTCGAGAGCTAGGAGGCTATAGAGGCAAGCGATCGGGCACCGGGCTATCAGACCCACTATGGAAGATCGACACCGCCGGGATGAAAGGGCTGGCAGCGCGCGAGCCGGCCAGCAGCCAAGAGCGAGCCGCGGGCCGCGCCATGCTTCAGAATCGCTAGCCGCGCATACTCCGAGCAGGTCGGGGTGAACCGACACGCCTGGGGCAGCACGGGCGACAACCAACGCTTGTATCCATTCAACAAAGCTACGAGTGCCCGGGCTGGGATGGACCGGACCGTGGCCGCCGTAAGCGACGCAGCAATCGCTCGATCTCCGAGCGCAATGCCGGATAGCTGCTGGTCGCCGCGCTCGGCTTGAGATGGAAGACCACGTCGACCGGCGCTAGGAACCGTCTGTCGTCCCATTGCCGATAGATCTCCCGTATTCTCCGTTTTAATCGATGACGAATAACCGCCGGTCCGACCTTACGACTGGCGGTGATGCCGATGCGCGGTCTATCGAGTTCGTTCGGTGTGTAGTGCAGGTTCAACAGCGGCCCATGTCGCCGCCGGCCTGCCTTGTAGCAGCGAACGAAATCGACTCGGCGTTTCAGCTTTTCTGATCTGAGCAGCCGTTGACCGCTCAATGCTCGATGCGGATTGCGCGCCTCAAACACTCAGCCGCTTGCGGCCCTTGGCTCGGCGGCGGTTGAGGATCGCGCGGCCCTGCTTGGTGCGCATGCGTAGACGGAAGCCGTGCTTCTTCTTGCGACGCCTATTGTTGGGCTGGAATGTTCTCTTCACGATCGTTCGCCTCTTCGTGGCTCGCTGGAGCGAGTCGCGTTAGTTATCTTGTAGGGAAGCGCCGGAGCAAGGCTGCCGCGGCGGCGACCTGCGATCCTAGCAGAATCGGGCGCAAGGGCGGAAGAGTATCCAGCCTTCGCGGCGTGGTCAACCACGGATCGCCTTCCCAGGAAACCGAAAGATGGCGGAGAGGGTGGGATTCGAACCCACGGATCGGTCACCCGATCAACGGTTTTCGAGACCGCCCCGTTCGACCACTCCGGCACCTCTCCTTTATCTTGACGGCGCGGCAGCAGAGGCCACGACACAAGATTTTGGCGGAGAGGGTGGGATTCGAACCCACGGTAGGGGGTTACCCTACACACGCTTTCCAAGCGTGCTCCTTAAGCCACTCGGACACCTCTCCGTAATTTGTCAACGAGCCACGCTCCGCATCGGCGCCATTTAGGTCGGTGGCGGTTCGCCGCGCAGGGCCGCGAAGAACTGGCGAAGCTGAGTCGCGCACTCTTCCACAAGGACTCCCGTGGTCACCGCTAAGCGGTGATTGAGGCGCGGATCCTGGGTTATATCACCAAGCGTCCCACAAAATCCCGCTTTCGGATCGTGGGCACCAAAAACAACCCTCGCCACCCGGCTGTTGACCAGCGCTCCGGCACACATGGCGCAAGGCTCTAGCGTGACATAGAGGGTGCACCCCGTCAGCCGCCAGCTACCGAGTTGTGAGGCACCCGCGCGCAGCGCCACCACTTCAGCGTGCGCGGACGGATCGTTGTCCGCTTCGCGCCGATTGCGACCGCTCGCCAGTTCCTCGCCGTCGCGAACGAGCACCGCACCCACCGGAACCTCGCCCTCGCGGGCCGCCTTCGCGCCTTCCCGCAAGGCTCGGCGCATCCAGGTTCGATCCCGCTGCGATGGATTGAGAGTCTTGGTCATGGCGTTACCGCGGTCGGTTCTGATCTCTTCTCTCTTGCCTCGCGCTCCATCCGCTACCTTCTCTCGCTTTACAGGCGCGCGGCAAGCGCGTAGCATCCTACTCTTGATCAGCGCTCGGCGAAGGGTTCGGGCCCTGTGCATTGGCCGATTCCGAACCTCGTCAGGCCCGGAAGGGAGCAGCGATAAGGTTTTTGTGCTGAGTGCCGCAGATACACCGGAACCCTTCACCGAGCGCTGATCTCCAACCACTTTTCCTCTCAAGCCCATGACCTATCAGGTGCTCGCCAGAAAGTGGCGCCCGCAGGACTTCTCATCTCTGGTTGGCCAGGGACCGATCGTCACCGCGTTGCGCAACGCCATCACGGAGGGCCGTATTGCGCAGGCCTACCTTTTCTCTGGCATTCGCGGTGTCGGCAAGACCACCACCGCCCGCCTGTTGGCCAAGGCAGTCAACTGCGAAAACGGCCCCGCCGCCGACCCGTGCAACGACTGTCAAGCCTGCCGGGATATCACCGCCGGTTCCGATCTTGACGTGATCGAAGTCGACGCCGCCACCTATTCCAAAGTAGAGCAGGTGCGCGAGCTGACCGAAAGTTTGCGCTACGGGCCGGCTCGCCACCGCTACAAGGTGGTGGTCATCGACGAGATCCACCGCCTCTCTCGGCAAGCGTTCGACGCCCTGCTCAAGATCGTCGAAGAGCCGCCACCGCACCTCATCTTCATCTTCGCCACCACCGAGGCGGAGGCCGTTCCGGCGACGGTTCTCTCTCGGTGTCAGGAATTTCGCTTCCGCCGGGTCGCCTCGACCGAACTCTCGGCTCACTTGCGCAAACTCGCAGACGCCGAAGAGATCGAAGCCAGTGACGCGGCCCTGCGCTTAATCGCCCGTGCTGGCGAAGGCAGCGTCCGCGATTCGGTGGCCTTGTTGGATCAGCTGGCCACCTTCGGGTCCGGGACCATTCGCGACGAAGATGCGGCACGCCTCGCCGGCAACCTAGACGCGGCTCTCTTCTCTGATCTGTTGCAGGCAATCCTCGCCGGCGAGAGCGCTGCGGTCAGCGCCACCGCGCGACGGGTGGAGGTTGAGGGTTGGGATCCTCGCCACGTTTTCGCGCAGTTCCTCTCCTACGGGCGCGACGCCCTCCACTTGGCGATGGGCGGAAGCGTCGAGCAACTCGACCTCCCCGGCGAAGACGCAGCCGCCCTGGCACAGATCGCCGCTTCGACCCGCTACGAGAATCTCCTGCGCCTGCTGCAACTGCTTTTGAGCAGTGAAGAAATCGTCCGGCGCAGCGAAGCCGGCGCCTTGGCGGTCGAGATCGCTTGGCTGCGCGCAGCCGAGCTGCCGAAGTTGACTCAGATCGAAGAGCTCCTGCAAGGCCGCGCGCAGCAAGGGCCCGCGGCGACTGCCGCGGCGGTACCGCGCTCCGCGCCACCACCGAGGCCAAAATCGAGCATGGTGGATGCCGACAAGAGACCGCCGCGTTCGGCGAGACCACGGCCGGCGCCAGTCAAGGAGCCTGCGGGGGCACCCCTAGCGTCACCCCTGGAGTCACCCGAGGGGCGAGCCACGCAACCGCCCGAATCGCCCTCGCCGCCGCCCGCCACGGCATACTCCGAGGCCGCCACCTCGGATCCGGGCACAGCGGCAGCCCGAGCCGCCGGAGCGCCGACGAAAGCGGCCCTGCTCGAAGAGGTAAGTCGCTACAAGCAACCGCTTGCCGCCCACCTGGATACGGCGCAAAACTTGGTCTTCGAGGAAGGCCGGTTGCTCATATACTCAGCTCCCGGCGACTCTTGGTTGGCCAAGGCGCTGGAACGCAAGAGTAACCGGGCCGTTCTCGAACAAGCGCTGGCACACCTGTGCGGCGCATCCACAACCTGGCAACTGCTAGAAGGAAAAGCCGAGGAACCCGACACACAAGTAGCTCCCGACACCACCCTTCAAGCCGGCGATCCGGCAGTCCAAAACCCAACCGTGCAGGCGGTTCTAGATATATTCGGCGGAGAGGCTCAAGCTGTCACCCCGACCGAATCGAATCAGGAGAAGTAGATGAGCAGCATTCGCCAATTGATGAAGCAAGCGCAGCAAATGCAGGAGCGACTGCAACGCGAACAGGCGGAGCTCGAGGTTGAAGCCTCGGTTGGCGGCGGCATGGTTACGGTCAAGATGAACGGCCATAAGCATGTGACCGCCGTCAAGATCGACCCGGAGGTCCTCGACCCCGAAGATATCGGGATGCTCGAAGATCTTGTCTTGGCGGCTGTCAACGAGGCCAACCGTCGGATCGATGAGACGATGCAAGGCAAGGTCGGCTCGATAGCGACCGGCGGCCTGCCCGGCTTCTAACCCGCGATGAGCACCGACCCCCAATGATCGACCCTCTCGCTCGGTTGGTGGGTGAGCTGTCTCGGCTGCCGGGGATAGGCCCCAAGACAGCGACGCGTCTCGCCCATCACGTGCTCAAAGCTCCGATCGGCGAGGCGCGTGCACTCGCCGAGGCGCTGATTGAGGTCAAGGAGAAGCTCTTTCATTGCTCGACCTGCTACTCGATCACGGCGGTGGACCCTTGTCGCTACTGTCGCGACCCCGAGCGCAACCGCAAGTTGCTCTGTGTCGTCGAGGAACCGTTCAACATCGAACCCTTGGAACGGACCCGGGAGTTCAAGGGCTACTACCATGTGTTGATGGGAGCCCTCTCGCCCCAGCGCGGTATTGGCCCGGACCAAATTACCCTCGGACCGCTGCTCGAACGGCTCGAAGGCGTGGAGGAGGTGATCCTCGCCACCAATCCCAACGTCGAAGGTGAGGCCACGGCGTTGTTTCTAGCTCGCCTTCTCAAAGCGCGCGGCCTGCGCACGACCCGTCTCGCCTTCGGCATGCCGGTCGGCGGAGACATCGAGTACACCGACGAAGTCACCTTGGGGCGTTCCCTCGCTGGCCGTCAAGAGATCTGACCCTCGCCGATGTGCGCGGCAGAAAAAAACGGCGAGGGGCTTGGCCGCGGAGATCGGCTGCCGCGAATGGTCACTCCTCCACCCGGCCCCGAAGCGCGACGGTTAGCCGAACTGCTCGATCGCTACGAGGCGCCAGGGGTCAACACCCTGCCCGCCGCCTTTACAGCCGACGGTTCAGCAGGTTCAAAGAGAGAAGCCAGCGCGACACCGGCCATTCTCTGGCGGGAAGCCCGCGGGGCCAACGTGGTCGACGTGGACGGCAACCGCTATATAGACCTCACCGCCGGCTTCGGTGTCGCCGCCGTGGGACATCGCCATCCGCGGGTGGTGGCCGCCGCGCGCCGGCAAGCGGGAGTATTGCTCCACGCCTTGGGCGACGTCCACGCTCACCCCTTGAGAATCGAGGTCGCTCGCCGGTTGGGTGAATGGGCGCCGGTCGATGATCCCCGAGTCTATTTCGCAGTCTCCGGCGCCGATGCTGTCGAAATCGCTCTGAAAACGGCCGCCTTAGCGACCGGCAAGAGCGGGGTGCTCTGCTTTGACCCTGGGTACCACGGGCTTACTTTGGGCGCCCTTTCCGTCACCTCTAGGCCTATTTTTCGACAACCCTTCGAAGATCGACTGGCACCTCGCACCGTCCATCGGCTCGCCTACGGCTGCCCCGCCACGACGATCGAACAGGCCCTCGGCTCTGGCGCCATCGGCGCCGCCATCGTCGAGCCCGTGGTCGGTCGCGAGGGGGTGCTCCTGCCACCGCGAGGATGGCTTACCGATCTCGCCGCCCTTTGCCGGCGCCACGGCGTCTTGTTCATTGCCGACGAGGTCTTCACCGGCTTTGGTCGAACCGGCCAGCGCTTCGCGGTCGACCATGAAGGGGTACGCCCGGACTTGCTGTGCTGCGGCAAAGCGTTGGCGGGAGGGCTGCCGCTCGCCGCCACGATCGGGCGGGCAGAGGTGATGGAGGGTTGGCGAACCGACGGCGAAGCGCTCCATACCGCGACCCACCTCGCCAACCCGGTGGCCTGTGCCTGTGCCTGCGCGGTTCTCGACCTGCTCGAGGATGGGGAGCTAGCGCGGCGCGCCCGTGCCTTGGGAGCGCTCCTCGCCCGGCGCCTGGCGCGTTTCAACGAGTTCTCCGTAGTTTCAGAGGTTCGCGGCCGAGGTCTACTGTGGGGAATTGAGGTCGACCATCGCGACACCGCCTACGCCTGGACCGGAGCGGCGCTGCAACAAGGTCTACTGGTCTTGGCCGGTGGACCCAACGCGACCGTCCTTCAATTGTGCCCGCCTTTGACCATCACCCACCGCCAGCTGCTCGCGGCCCTCGACGTGCTCACCATCACCGCCCCGGGAGCGCCTCGAAGGTCGCGGAGATAGACTCCACCCATGGGCCAAATCTCACCCCACGAAGAACCGTTCAAGATCGCCTTCATCGGCAGCCATGGGGTCGGCAAGACGACCCTGTGTTATGGCTTGGCGGCACAGCTTAAGGCGCGGGATGTCAGCTGCGAAGTGGTGCACGAGGTCGCGCGCCGCTGCCCATTGCCGATCAACCTGCAGACCACGACCGCCGCCCAGGCCTGGATCGTTCACAACCAGATCGCCGAAGAATTGGTCGCCGCGACCCGCTACCCGGTGGTTGTCTGTGATCGTAGCGCCCTTGACAACTACGTCTACCTGCTTCTCGCCAGCGACCGGCAACCGGCACTAGACGGACTGATCGACCACTGGATGAAAAGCTACGGCCTGTTGGTGCACGTTCCCATCATCACCGCTCCACGCGCCGACGGCGTTCGCAGTGACGATCCCTCCTTTCAGCGCGCCGTCGAGGAGCGGTTGATCCGCGAACTCTCCGTTCGAAATTTGGCACCGTTGCGTCTCGACTCCGCCGACCGTTCAGGCTGGCTGGATGTGGTCGTGCGCGTGGTCCTCGAAAAGCTCGACCCGCCACAACTCTCGTTGCTCGACGAAGGACGGATTGGCTAACCGTCCGCCTACGAAAGATTCCCTTGCCCTCCTTCGAAACTCTGTTGATCCTTCTGGTGGCGGCTAGCGCCGCGAGCGGCGCCCTCCTCTTGGTCTTCGTTCTAGGCCGGCAAAGCCAAGGACCGGCCGTGGTCGCCCTCTCGCGAGGTGACTTCGCCGCCGCCCGTGAGGCCGTTGACCCTCAGAACCCAGATGTCCGTCGCGAGGAACGGCTGGCGGCGGCGGTCGCCTGCAAACACTTGCTGGATTTTGACCAAGCCCGCGCACACCTGGCAAGCCTCCTGGGGGCGGACCCCGCGGACGCGGAGGTCGCGCTCGAACTCGGTCTCATCGCCGCTTATGGCCACGACCACCAAACTGCCTCACGATACTTCGACCTAGCCTCCAAGAGGCCCGACCTCTGGGAAGCGCTCACCCTGCACCGAGCTTGGCTCGATCTCGACCGGGGCCAACGGCGCGCGGCGCTCTCCCGCTTCGAAGAAGTTGAAGCTACGCTAGAATCAAAGCTACGCTTTGACCTCGGTGAAGGTGACCCCGAATTCTCGGAATGGTTCCTGCAAGCAGGAGCTCTGTGGCACGCCGCACAACTGACTGACAAAGCTCGATGGGCCAGTGAAGCCGGGGCGCGCGCGGCCCCTGAAAGCCTGCTCGTTCGTAGAATCTCGCCACCCGAAAGACCCAACCCATAGAAAACCCGCTGCTGCCTGGTTATGGAACCGTACCCTTTTGACCCTCGCTAACCACCTTCGCTACCAAGAGATCTTCGCTCGGCTAGACGGGCACCAGCTCGCCCTGCTCAATCCTTGCCTGAGTCGCGAGACGGCGTCAACGGGCCAGACAATCGTCGATGTCGGCGAGCAAAACCAGGATGTCTACCTCATTCTCGGTGGTGGCGTTCACCTCTACCGCGAAACCCAAGTCGGCCCTTGTTCTCTGCATAGTCTTCGCCCGGGCGACCTTTTCGGCGAGGAGAGTTTCATCGATGGCGGAACCCAGGCGAATAGCGCCAAGCCGACTCAACAGTGTGACCTTCTTCGCTTCAACGCCAAAATTCTTGGCCAACTTCTGGAACAAGAGGCCAGCCTCTTTGGCCCCCTCTACTGGGCCTTTTGGCATAGCCTCGCAATTCGCTTGCAAACCAGCAATCGCGAACTCCTGAAGTTCTTCGACGTCGATGGCGAGTTCATTCCACCACCGAGTGTCGGTCTGCGCCCCGCCGAGGATGGCAACCTCAAACTGGACATCAACCTCAAGCGTAAAGTCTTTCAAGAACAGAAACTCTCCTCGCTGGAGATTCAGGTGTTGGCGGCAACCTCCGTGGAGAGGCGACTCGACGCCGGTCAACTAATCTTTCGTGAGGGTGATGCCGCGGACTGCATGTATGTGGTGCTCAGTGGCAAGATCCGCATTAGCCGGAACATTCCAGGTGCTGGTGAAGAGGCACTCGCGATCCTTGGACGGGGTGAGTATTTTGGTCAAATGGCACTCCTCGCCGATCGGCCGCGCTCCGCGGATGCTCGCGCTCATCAAGATGGGACCGTGGTGCTGGTAATTTCGAGGGCTGTTGTGAACACCATCCTGAACCCTCGGCGCAATGCTCCGGTGCGTCTGTTGAAAGTTCTCTGTACTTTGCTCGCTCAACGCGTGCGAGCCCTCGACGACAAGATCACCTTCTGGCATTTGCTCAGTGGGCCCAAACCATCCATCCAAATCGGTGCTTGATCTTACTGGTTTCTCGCTTGATCGCGTGCTCCACAAGACCCATCCCTAAAAGTCTGTAGAATTCCGCCACCTTGAAGATCACCGACCTCCTGAGGGAACAAGAGCGTTTCTCTCATTTCACCGACGACCAGATCGCTCTGCTTGGTTCTTGCTTGTCGCGCGTCCGCTTACCGCGCACCGCTCTGGTTCTGGCCGAAGGTGACGACAGTCGCGACGCCTACCTCGTGGTCTCCGGTGGCGTTCGGCTCTTCCGCGATACACCCTACGGCCCCTGTACTCTCGCCATGCTCCCTCCAGGCAGATTCTTTGGTGAGGAGAGTTTTGTTGACCACGGGCCGCGCTCTTGCCACGCCGAAACCAGCGCGGAGACCGACCTACTCTCTTTCAACCCTGTGGCGCTTTCGGTGGTCGAAGAAAAGGACCCGCGCTTCGGCGTTGCCCTCTACTGGACTTTCTGGCGCAGCCTGGCCGAACGCCTACGCACCAGCAACCAGGAATTGCTCCGCTTCTTCGAGGCGAGCCAAACAGAAACGACTATGCCCTCCACCGATGGCCTGCGAACCCCCACCGGACAATTCCGGCTAGCCATCAGCGAGAAGCGCGAGGTCTTCCAAGAGCAGAAGCTCTCCTCCATGGAAATCCACTTCTTGACCTCGCTCTCAAGGGAAAAACGACTACCTTCGGGTGAGGTCATCTTTCAGGAAGGCGATCCCGGCGATCGAATGTACGTCGTCCTAGAGGGCCAAGTACGGATCAGCAAGCACATCCCCGGAATCGGTGAAGAAGCCCTAGCCATCCTAGAACGGGGAGACTACTTCGGAGAGATGGCCCTGATCGACAGCCTCCCACGCTCCGCCGACGCCCGCGCCCACACCGGCGGCGCGGTTGTCTTGATGATCCCCAGACCATCCTAGACCCCCGCCGCCAAACCTCGCTGCGCCTACTCCAAATCCTCAGCACCACCCTAGCCCAACGCCTCAGAGCCGTAGACGACAAAGTCGCTTCCTGGCACGTACTAGCGGGTCCTTCTCCCCCGCTCGGGTAGAGCGGGGGAGAAGGACCCGCTAGTACGTGCATTTCCATTTCTAGGGGGCTTTCGCCAAGCCCCCTCTCGCGAAAAAACGTCGTTTTTCGCGATTCACCCCAACTATGGGGGCTTTCGCCAAGCCCCCTCTCGCGAAAAAACGTCGTTTTTCGCGATTCACCCCAAGGAGTCCGGCCTTCCGGCCGGGTTCGCCCAAAGGGCTCACGCTCCGCTCGGTTACTCTCCCCCGAAGTGGGTGAGGGGTCATTGGGTTCGCCTGATGGCTCGCACACTCCGCTCAACATCGTGCCCCCCGAGACGCGAAGCGGCGAGGTCTCAATGCTCAGTACCGGACAGAAGTACCGAGAGCCGAGCGCAGCGAGGCGCGAGGACGAATAAAACACTCCAACCAAGAGTCTGTCTCTCCCGCGCAGTGGCCTAAGGCTGCGGGCACGAACCAGTGGAGTGCACGGATCGGCCCATGGAGGAAAGCGGGCGTGATTGTCTAAGGAGCGAAGCGACGAGTTGCGCGACCGCCCGGAATGG
>QIHU01000504.1 GCA_003231035.1 Acidobacteriota bacterium | reverse complement strand
TGGAACAGAATGAGCCCAGCGGCTCCGCGCAACAGCCCTTCCTTGAGCATAGGGCGTGGCTCGAACGTGGCATTGCTCAGGCTGCCTCGGAAGAATTCCTGGTCAGCGATGAGGCGGTTGCGGGCGTCGACAAACAGGGCGCCGATCACCTCTTGGTCTGGCGAGAAGTACCGCAACGCCAAGTAGGCGGCGACATGACCGGGCCGAGACATCGGCTTGCGCTCGGGCACCTTGAGACGGGCGAGCCGGCGGGCGAGTTCAAGCGCGGCGACCAATACTGAGGCTCTGGCCTCGCCGATGCCTTTCCGCCGGAGCCGGCCGGCGGAGGCACCCAGCAGGCCATCCAGCCCGCCGAGGGAGTTGAGCAGGTCGTGGGCGACCGCTAGGGCTGAGCTTTCGCGCCCGCCTGTGCGCAGGAGCAGGGCGAGGACCTCGGCGTCCGCGAGGGCGGCTGGGCCCCGCTTCAGGAGGCGCGCTCGGGGGCTCTCAGGCCGGGGTGGGGAGGTGGTGGATGGGGCTGGATGGGCCGGTTTCTGGGGGCGCTTGGGCGGCATGGGCCGCTAGGAGTAAGGCGTGGAGGGGCTGGGTGTCAAATGGGGCAGGAGGATCTAGAGGAAGCCCCGAAGGCTCTAGCCTGCGGCTGAGAAAATTCGCGGCTGAGCAGCGGTACTGGTGGCTGCTCCTTTCCGCGGAATGCTTCCCTCAATCCGGTCACTGGCGCCGAGTCAGACGACCCAGCGAACCGGCTGGATCTGGTTCAGACTTGGAAGAATCGTCCGATTGCGCATCTTCCGTGATGCGGACTTCGGAGGATGTAGTATCGGCCTCTCCAACCCACACCCTGAAGGCGCACCATGATTCCCAAGCACGACGAGATCGAACTCCCCGCTCTTGAGCTTCTGCAAGACGGTACCCCACGACGAACGAAAGAGCTGGAGAAGCCATTGGCTTCGCGCTTCAAGCTGACGGAACAAGACCTTGGGCGAATGTACGACTCTGGTAACGGCCCTATCTTCTTCGACCGGATTGCCTGGGCTTTGAGCTATCTCAGCATGGCGGGCCTTGTCGATAAGCCCAAGCGTGGTGTCTATCGGATCAACGACAGCGGTCTGAAGATACTGAAGAGGCCAGATCAGTTAAGGGATTTCGTCCAAGCAGCACTCGCCGAGCGAGACAGGCTCAAGAAGAAGATCAAGAAGGAAAGCTCGAGTGCCGAGGCCGAGGAAGGTACGGCGTCGGATCTCACTCCCCAGGAGCGGCTATACGAGTCGTACGCCAAGATTCGCCAGTCGGTGTACGAAGACATCTTGGACACGATCTTGAGCAAGAGTCCCCTTGAGTTCGAGCACCTGGTGGTGGAACTCCTGGAGAAGATGGGCTATGGCGGGCAGGTCGAAGAGGCGGGCAAGGTTACTACCTACACCAACGACGGCGGGATCGATGGTGTGATCAAAGAGGACGTTCTCGGCCTCGGCCGCATCCACATTCAGGCCAAGCGGTACCGGAGAGACAAGACGGTGGGTCGGCAGGAGATTCAGAAGTTCGTCGGGGCACTGGCGGTAGCGCAATCCAACAAAGGCGTTTTCATCACCACCTCGACCTACAGTCGCGGTGCCGAGGACTACGCAAACAGCCTTCACGGCAACACGATGCTCGTCCTGATCGACGGCCCGGAGTTGGCGAAGCTCATCTACGACTTCGGCCTTGGCATGCAGGTGGAGCAAACGATCAAGATCAAGAAGCTGGACAGCGACTATTGGGACTCCAAACAGGACGATTGATCGTTGGCCAGCGAGGCGTGGGAACCTGGCGAGAACCAATGCTGTTGACGCTGAATTGCAGCCTCTTGGGTAAGCGTCGCCATTTCTGTTTTCTGTCGGTACCGGTTGGTTGTCGGCTACTGGCGTTAAAGAGCGCGGCATTGTGGCGATCTAGCTGCTCTCGCTGGCGCCTGCCGCTGGCTCAATACCGCTACCGCGACATTCCAATGCACTATCCAGATGCCGCTGAAGTCGATACCACTGCAAGTAGACCAAGGTTTGGCCTAGCCTTTCGAGGGAATCGATCGTCTCCCGCGGCAGCCTGTCGTCGAGTGTGGAAGCAGTGCGGAACAGGTCAAGGTCGAGCATGACAGCTTCGCGCACGATCTTTCGTAGTACCACAGCTTCGCAGGAACCGGGCAGTAGGCTGTTTGGAGCCGAAGCGCTGTTCTTAGTGGGTGCTTCGCAAGCGCTGCTCGTCAGCGCAAACCTGAAGGAGCGAGACCACCGACGATCTCTCGTCTGATGCTCCCCCCACTTGCTCAGAAAACTTTCCAAGACTTCCGCGGCTTCGGCGCGGCTGGCGTCGGGCACTCGCTCAACGATCCTCCGCAGCACCGTTTCGGGGTAGCGCACAGGATCGAAGCTCAGGCTCCACTCGCGTTCCAATATCGCTCGTTTGTTGGAGTCGTTCTTCAGGTTGAATTGGAGATCGGGGGAGAGCATCATTCTGGACGGCGAGAAGGTTGGAAGGAGTCTGGCTTCGTGCAGTTGTTCGCAAGGGTCTCTCGACAAGGGAAGTGATTCGGCTTGGATCCCTGCGATTTCGAAGGTCCGGGGTAGTGCTGATGCGGAGTTGATCGGTGTTTCTTGAACGCCGAGAACAGCGCCTCCGTTGGAGATCAACATTGCGTCGAGGTTCCACTCGGGGGGCATGAATTCATTCTCAAAAGCGCTGCCATCTGTCACGAGTTCGGCGGATCGGTCAGCGGCTCGGAGGAGATCGATCCCGAGGTTGTCTCGAATGCCACCGTCCACCAATAGAAGTTCGCGGATGCCGCGCCCGGTCGCTGAGGTCGGCATGACCCGGACCCTGAACGGGCGAGCAGGAAAGGCGAGGGGAAAAGCTCCTGAGACCGCGACTCGATCAGCGAGGCTCCAGTGGCGTTCCGGTTCGAAGATCTCGCCTCTATAGACTCCTTGCCCTCCCATGCCTTCGCCGAGCTTGAGCATGCCATCCGGCAAGAGCCCGACTTGGAACCCATAGGTCAAGTCTGTAGCCGCGATCATCAAGCGAGGTTGCCCCAGCGGCGGTTCTCCCGATTCGACTCCTCCCTGTAACTTGGCTCCTTCGAAGAGCGCGCCTTGGAGCAAGTTCCTTTGCACATCCAGTCGGTCGAATCGATAGAGAGGGAAGAGTTCCACAGCAATGGATGGAACCTTGAGAGGGAAGGGCAGGCGGACTGCGTTGTGCATCAACATCAGCCGACGTTTGAGGTCGAGACGGCGACTGCGCACAGCCTCGACGAAATCCTTCGGATCTCCCCCCACCGCATAGTAAGCACCAATGATCGAGCCGCCTGAGACGGTGCTGAGATTGTTGACTTGGATCCCGAGATCTTCCAAAGCCTGGAGGACCCCAGAGTGAAACACTGCGGCGCGATAGCCACCACCCGAGAGAGCTAGGCCGATTCGCAGCTCTTTCCAACGTTGCGCCTCTTGCGGCACGATCGAATCCCGCGCTGCCAACTTGGCGAACCGGTCTGGATCGGTCGGAAGGGGGCGGGCGAGCCAGCTCGACATCAGGGAAACCAGGGCCCAAGCCAGCACCACCCAAGCCACGGTATCCAGGTTAGCCAGACCGGGAGGGCTGACTTGCCGCCAGCTCTTGGCCTTGGGGTCGCGCCGCCGGGCCAGCCAAGTCATAAAGAGAACAGTCACCACCCCTGCCACCGTGGCGCAAGCGAGATCCAAAACTCCCGTCCTCCAGCTGCCAAAGGTGTTGGCGGCGAAGATCCAAGCCACGGCGAAATAGACACCGAGAGTAGCCAGGAACTCAACAGCCCCCTTCTTCAGCGGAGAGATCAATCCGACCGTTCCGATCACTATGAGGGCCACTCGGAAATATGCGAGCCACACCGACCCGAATAGCGGCCATCCGCCCTGCCACAGCGAGGCTGCCAGCAGCCAGAGAAATCCGATAAAGAGGACGCTAAATACCGGCATCCAGATGCCGTTGTCAGAAGACAGACCTGGCTTGTTGGACATGATCTCCAATCGCTCGACAAAGGGAGTTAGTGGGAGTATTTCATGACATTAGACGGACTTGGTCCCACGGATTCCCGCCCTGCTCTTTCGCGCTCTGCGCAAGGGCGCGCCTTGCTAGGAAGTGAGCTTGTTCGACGGAGCCGCGGTGTTGCCAGCTCTGCCTTACACGGAACCAGTCCAGCGGGGACGACGGTGGTTTGATTCGGTTTGGATGCAGGATTCTAAGGAGGTGTCTCGCGGCTTGAAGCGAAGTGGCGCATCCGTCCTGTCGCCCTGCCAAATACAGCGGCGATCCGCTAGGAGATTGTGCGCGGATTTGATAAAACTCCAGCACAACTCTACTGATGCCAGCACTTGCCGCCCAGAGTGCCGGAGGCCACGATCTGATCCATACAGCGATTGCCCGCACCGTGAGGTATCCCTCCGTGAACTCGACCCCGTGCGAGGAGTGGCGAGCGGGGCGGAGCACGCAGCGATGACTCTTCAGCCCGGCCAGATCGTCCATGTTCGCTCACGCAAGTATCTGGTGGAGCAGGTGGTGCCGGCGCCCGCTCCGGCGGACAGTCGGCTGGTGCGCCTTTCTTGTGTGGAAGACGACGCATTGGGCGAGGCGCTGGAAGTGCTTTGGGACCAGGAGGTCGACGCCCGGGCCTTGAGTGGGGTGAACTGGCAGGCGATCGCCAGCCGGGGCTTCGATGCGCCGCACCTGTTTTCGGCCTACCTCAATACTCTGCGCTGGAACTGCGTGACCTCCACCAAGGCCGGCCTGTTCCAAGCGCCCTACCGGGCCGGCATCGAGGTGCGGGCCTTCCAGCTGGAACCGCTGCGCAAGGCGTTGACCATGCCGCGGGTCAATCTCTTCATCGCCGACTCGGTGGGGCTGGGCAAGACCATCGAGGCGGGGCTGATCTTGCGCGAGTTGATCCTGCGCCAGAAGGTGCGGCGCACGGTGATTTGTTGCCCGCCCTCGGTGGTGCGCCAGTGGAAAGAGGAGATGGAGCAGCGTTTCGGCCTGACCTTCGAGATCTACGACCGCGACTACGTCACCGCCCGGCGCCAGGAGCGCGGCTACGGCCTCAATCCGTGGACCACGCACAGCCGTTTCATCATCTCTCAGGCCCTCATCCGCAACGAGAGCTACGCCGGTTCCCTGCGCGACTGGCTCGGGGAGTTTCAGGGCGGCTCGATGTTCATTCTGGACGAGGCCCACAACGCGGCGCCGGCCAGCGCCACCAAGTACGCCATCGACTCCAAACTGACCCGCTCCATTCGCGATCTCACCGGCCGCTTCGAGCACAAGCTCTTCCTCTCGGCGACGCCGCACAACGGCCACTCCAACAGTTTCTCGGCGTTGCTGGAGATGCTCGATCCGCAGAAGTTCTGCCGTGGGGTGCCGGTGCATCATGCCTCGCGCGACGCGGTGATGATCCGGCGGCTCAAATTCGACTTGCGGGAGATCGGCGAGGAGTTCCCCGAGCGCAAGGTGGTGCGCATCGACATCGAGAACCTTCCCGAAGAGGCGCCGGAGCTTCTCCTCTCGCACCTACTCCAGCGCTACCGCCAAGCCCGGGAGAGACGGCTACAGGGCGCCTCCAAGGCGCAGCGGGCCTCGGCGATGTTGGTGGTGATCTCGTTGCAGAAGCGGTTGCTCTCTTCGATCGAGGCCTTCGCCCGCACCCTCGACGTCCATCGGCGAACGATGCGTCGGCAGGCCGACGAGGCCACCGCCGTGGCACCGGCACAGCCCAGCGCGGCCGCTCTGTCGCTCCTCCTTTCGCCACCGGGCTCGGACGACGAGCGGGCGGCGCTGGCGGAGGAGGAGGTCGCCGCCGAGGAGGCGGCGTTGATGGAGGCGGCCACCGCCGCCACCGCCGGATCGCTCGACGAGATGGAGCCCGAGCTACAGCTGCTCGAAGAGATGGCACGCATCGCCGAGCAGGCCCGGTACGCGGTAGACAGCCGGGTGCGCTACTTGGTGGGCTGGATCCGCGAGAACCTCTGCCCCGAGCTCGGAACTCCGGGAGCCCGCTGGAACTCTCGCCGGCTCCTGATCTTCACCGAGTACACGGATACCAAGCGCTGCCTGGAGCAGCAGCTGCAGGCAGCGATCGCCGAGTCAGACCAAGCCGGCGACCGCATCATGACCTTCCACGGGGGCATCGGCGAGGAGCGCCGGGAGGCGATCAAGGCCGCCTTCAACGCCGACCCGGCCCGCCACCCTCTGCGCATCCTGGTGGCCACCGACGCCGCCCGCGAGGGCATCAACCTACAAAACCACTGTGCCGACCTCTTCCACTTCGACATCCCGTGGAACCCGAGCCGCATGGAGCAGCGCAACGGTCGCATCGACCGCAAGCTCCAGCGCTCACCCGTGGTGCGTTGCCACTACTTCGTGGTCCACCAGCGGGCCGAAGACCGGGTGCTCGATATTCTGGTCAAGAAATCGGAAGTGATCCACGAAGAGCTGGGCAGCCTCGCGCCGGTGGTGGCCAGCCGGGTGGACAAGATGCTCGCGGCGGGGATCCATCACGGGCAGGTGGGGGAGCTCTCCAGCCGGCTGGGTGGGATCGATACCGAGGTGCGCGGTAGCGCCGCGGGCAGGGTGGTGGCGGAGGATCTGGAGGAGGTCCGCGAGCGCAAGGCCAAACTCTTTGGCCAGGTGGAACGGTTGAAACACATGCTCAAGGAGTCGCGCGACTGGATCGGCTTTGACCAGCGCCACTTTCGCGACGCCCTCTCGGCCTCCTTGGAGATCCTCGGCGCCCAGCCGCTCCAGCCGGTGCCGGCTGGTGAGCAGGGCGGCGAGGCGGCGAGCGACCCGTCGGCAGCCCGCTGGCGGATCCCCCGTCTCGACGAGAGCTTGGCCGCCGACCCGACCTGGGCCCACACCCTCGACGCCCTGCGCGCCCCGATCAAGAAAGGGCAAAAGCCCTGGCAGTGGCGTCAGGAGGCGCCGCTGCGGCCGGTGGTGTTCACCGATCCGGGGAGCCTCGACGGTGAGGTGGTCCACCTCCACCTCGAACACCGGGTGGTGCAACGGCTCCTCGGCCGCTTCCTGGCCCAAGGCTTCCTCCACGACGAACTCACCCGCGCCTGCGTGCTGCGCACCGACGATCCGGTGCCGCGAGTGGTGGCGCTGGGCCGGCTGGCCCTCTACGGCGAGGGAGCCACGCGGCTGCACGATGAGATCTTGGCCGTCGCCGCCGAGTGGCGCGACCCGGCCAGCTGCGGGCGCGCCAAGCTCAAACCGGTGGGGGAGGGGGCCAAACGGGAGGTCCTCCGGCTGCTCGACGACGCCCTCGCCCAGCCCCGCCCGCGGCAGGTGCCCGAAGCGATCCGCCAGCGCCTCCAAGCCCACGCCGCCCAAGATGTCGACGAACTGCATCCCCATCTCGACCGCCGGGCCGAGACGCTTCGGGGCCAGGCGGCCCAGGCGCTGAGGCGGCGCGGCGCTCGCGAGGCCCAGGAAATGCGGCGGATTCTCGAAGGCCAGCGCGAGCGCATCGAGCGCCAGCACCGTAAGGCGAGCGGCGGCGCTCATCAGCTCACCCTCGGCTTCTCGCGCCAAGAAGAACGGCAGTTCGCCGCCAACCAGAAACACTGGGCGGCCCGCCTGCAAGCGCTCGCGGAAGAGATCCACACCGAGCCCGCCCGCATCGAGGCCGGCTACGTAGTGCGGGCGTGGCGCGTCGAGCCGGTGGGGCTGGTCTATCTGTGGCCGGTGTCGGGATGAGGCGGCGCTGATGGCCAAACCAACCAAGTTCGATCCCGAACTGCGCGCCCACAAAGACTGGCTGGGGCTGATCCAGCCGGTGGGGCTGGTGGTTTCGCCGCCCGCCTTGATCAAGGCCCAGGCGGTGCCAAGCCAAAACGTGGCCGAACTCCAGCGCAAGTTCGTCGCCCTGGTGGTGGCTGAGCCGGCCGACGAGGCGGGCGCGGCCGTCACCGCCCCCGCCATCCGCGACCTCCCAGCCTTCCTGTGCGATCTTCTCGGCTGGTCGGCCGACGATCTCGCCGGCGCGCCGGAAACATCGGAAACACCAGGTGGCCCGCCCCTGCCCGAGGGGCTAGAGCTGGTCTTGCCCGACTACAACGAGACCTTGCGCCCCTCCTTCGCGGCGGTTGACGGCCTGGGCCAGGGCGAGACCCTGATGCTCATCCAGGTGCTCCCTTTGGGTACACCGCTCGACGAACTCCCCGCCGACGGGGAGCGCGGCGGCTGGTCGGCGAGCCCGCAAGCCAAGTTCGAGCGGCTGCTGCGCGAGGCGAAGGTGGCGGCGGGGCTGCTCACCAACGGCGAATCCCTGCGCCTGCTCTACGCTCCCAGCGGCGAATCCTCGGGCCATCTGACCTTCCCCGTCGCCGCTCTGTGCGAGGTGAGCCACCGCCCCATGCTTGCCGCCCTGGAGATGCTGCTCGGCGAGCACCGGGTTTTCTCTGCCCCGGATGGCCACCGCCTTCTCGACATTCTGGCCGAGAGTCGCAAGTACCAGGCCGAGGTCTCCAACGCCCTCTCGGAGCAGGTCTTGGGGGCGCTGTGGGAGCTGCTGCGCGGCTTCCAGGCGGCCGATCCGCAACAGGGCTTCCGCATCTTCGACCAGACCGCCAGCGACGACCCTGAACACATCTACGGCGGCCTGCTCACCCTGCTCATGCGGTTGATCTTCGTCCTCTACGCCGAAGATCAAGGGTTGATGCCCGAGGGCGAACTGTGGGCCAACCATTACTCGATCTCGGGGCTCCACGAGCGGCTGCGCGCCGACGCCGGCCGCTACCCCGACACCATGGACCAGCGCCACGGCGCCTACGCCTGGCTGGTCTCGCTCTTCCGCCTCCTCTTCGACGGCGGCGGCCACGGCGCGTTGCGCCTGCCCACCCGCCACGGCCAGCTCTTCAACCCCGACGCCTTCCCCTTCCTCGAAGGGCGACCGCGCGGCGCGGCGCGGGTGATGGGGGAGAGGTTCGATCCGCCCAGGGTCTCGGACGGCTGCATCCAGCGGGTGCTCGACGCCCTGCTGCTCCTCGGCGGCGAGCGCCTCTCCTACCGGGCGCTCGACGTGGAACAGGTCGGCTCGGTCTACGAGGCGATGATGGGCTACGAGGTCGAGCGCAGCTACGGCCGTTCTATCGCCGTGCGCCCCAAACACCTCGTGATCGACGTGGACAAACTGCTCGAAGTCGACGCCACCGGGCGCAAGAAGTGGCTCAAAGAGCGGGCCGATTGCGATCTCACCGGGGCCGCCATGAAGGCGCTCAAAGAGGCGACCACCGCCGAGGAGGTGGTGGCGGCGCTCGGCCGGCGGGTCTCGCCGCGCTCGCTCGACGCCGCCGGCACCCCCCGGCTGATGGCGCCGGGAGCCCTCTTCCTGCAACCCGGCGAGGAGCGCCGCCGCACCGGCAGCCACTACACGCCGCGCGAGCTGACCGCGCCGATCGTCGCCACCACTCTGCGCCCCGTCCTTGAAGCGCTGGGCGAGCGGCCCACCCCCGAACAAATCCTGGCGCTCAAGGTCTGCGACCCGGCGATGGGCTCCGGCGCCTTCCTGGTGGAAGCGTGCCGCCAGCTCGCCGAGCGGCTGGTCACCGCCTGGGACCACCACCACGCCCGCCCGCCCATCCCCGCCGACGAAGAGCCCCTCCTCCACGCCCGCCGGCTGATCACCCAGCGCTGCCTCTACGGGGTCGACAAAAACCCCTTCGCCGTCAGCCTGGCCAAGCTCTCGATCTGGCTGGTCACCCTGGCCAAGGACCACCCCTTCACCTTCGTCGACCACGCGCTCAAACACGGGGACTCGCTGGTGGGGCTGACCCAGAAGCAGATCGCCGCATTCCACTGGCGAGAGCAACCCAGCGCGCAAGCTGATTGGCTCGAAACACAGATGGAGGAGAACATCGCGGAGGCCCTCGGGTGGAGGGAGAGCTTGCAGGAGCTCGACGAAGGGGACTACAACCAAAAGAAAGAGGCCTGGCACGAGGCCGAAAACGCGCTGGCCGATGCGCGGCTGCTCGGTGACCTAGCCCTCGCCGCCTTCTTCGGCGCCACCAAGGCCAAGGCTCGCCGAGATCTGCGCGACCAAACCTTTGGCAAGGTGGTCGGCTGGCGGCAAGGGGAGGTACACCGCCACACGCTGGAAGGGATGGTCGAAGAGTTGCGCGACGGCGACAAGCCGGTGGTGCCGTTCCATTGGGAGATCGAATTCCCGGAGGTGTTCGGGCGGGAGAATCCGGGGTTTGATGCGATGGTGGGGAACCCGCCGTTCGCGGGCAAGAATACGACGATCAATAGCAATCGGGCTGACTATCTCGACTGGCTGAAGGCCATGCATGTCGAGTCGCACGGAAACGCAGACCTCGTGGCTCATTTCTTTCGGCGGGCGTTCACCCTAATAAGACGTAGCGGAACTTTCGGGCTCATTGCAACGAATACAGTCGGTCAGGGTGATACTCGGTCAACCGGGCTTCGCTGGATTTGCACGCAGGGCGGCGAAGTGTACGCTGCTACTCGCCGGCTCACGTGGCCTGGTTTAGCGGCTGTGGTTGTAAGTGTCGTCCACGTATTTAGAGGGGTGTGGAGGTCGGAACATCTGCTCGATGGTCTTGTTGTGCCCACGATCACAGCTTTTCTGTTTCATGGCGGTGGTCACGACAACCCAGAAGTGCTGGTGGCCAACAAGAGTAAGAGCTTCGTTGGCAGCTATGTGCTCGGCATGGGCTTTACCTTCGACGATACTGATAAGAAAGGCATTGCCACTCCGCTCGCTGAGATGCACCGGCTGATCGAACAAGATTCCCGCAATGGTGAGCGAATTTTCCCTTACATCGGCGGTCAGGAGATCAACACCAGCCCCACCCACGCTCACCACCGCTTCGTGATCAACTTCGGCGAAATGAGCGAAACCGAGGCGCGACGCTGGGCCGATCTGATGGCAATCGTTGAGAGCAAGGTAAAGCCCGAGAGGATGAAGCAGAATCGAGAGATCCGCAAACGGTATTGGTGGCGTTTCGGTGAGACCACGCCAGCCCTCTTCCGCGCCATCGATGGGCTGGAATGGGTTCTCGTAACGCCCAGAACATCAACGTACGTTAATTTTACCTGGATTCCCAGTCAAATGGTGTACAGCGAAAATCTCGTGGTCTTCTCGTTTCAGCTCCAGAGCGCTCTTTCCTTGTTGCACTCTCGAGTCCACGAATTATGGGTTCGTTTCTTCACATCCACTCTTGAAGACCGAATTGGTTACCGCCCCTCCGACTGCTTCGAAACCTTCCCCTTCCCCAACAACTGGCAAACCGACCCCACCCTCGAAGCGGCCGGGCAACGCTATTACGAATTCCGCGCCGCCCTGATGATCGAGAACAACGAGGGGCTCACCAAAACCTACAACCGCTTCCACGACCCCAACAACCACGAGCCGGAGATCGTCGAGCTACGCCAACTCCACGCCGCCATGGACCGCGCCGTCTTGGACGCCTACGGCTGGCACGAGATCCCCACCGACTGCGAATTCCTCCTCGATTACGAGATCGACGAAGAGAGCTGGGGAGCCAAGAAGAAACCCTACCGCTACCGCTGGCCCGAAGCCGTCCACGACGAAGTCCTCGCCCGCCTCCTCGACCTCAACCAACAATGCCACGCCGAAGAAGTCGCCGCCGGGCTGCACAGCCAGGAAGGCAAGAAGAGGTCGCCGCGCAAGAAGGCCAACGCCGAGCTACCGCTCTTCGACAACCCGACAGGCGGAGAAGAACCATGAATCGCGCGCAACTCCTAACCCGCCTCGGCGGCACCGAGTGGGCCGACTTCGAGGTCAAGTCGGCTGCCGGGGGCGTTTCGCGAGATGCTTTCAAGACCATCGCGGCCTTTGCCAATAGCGGCGGTGGCTGGTTGGTCTTCGGCGTCTCAGAGACCGATGGTGGGTATGCGCTGACCGGTATCGAAGACATCGACCGCTTTCAGAACGACCTGCTCAGCGCCATCCGCACCGGCGACACCCTCCGACCCCAACCCGCGACCGAGGCAAGAGTGCTGCGGGTGGCTGACCGCTGGGTCCTCACTTTGCGCGTAGAGGAGTCCAAGCGGACCGACAAGCCCGTGCGAGCGAAGGTCAGCGGTCGCTGGCAGGCGTACGTTCGCATCGGCGCCGGTGACCACCGCTGCCGTCCCGAGGAGGAGGGGCGCTTTGTGCGGGACGCTACCGAGGAGCGCTACGACCAGGCCGCGCTTCCCTATGTCCAGGTGAGCGACCTGGACCCCAAGGCCGTCGGTTGGCTGCGGGGTCTCATCGACAACCGACACCCCGCCGAGGCCGATCCTGCCGCCAGCGCCGAGGAGTGGCTCGAGTCCAAGGCGCTCATCCGCACCGACGGTCAGCTAACCCGAGCGGCGGGGCTGTTTTTCGGCACACCCCGCGTCATTGCCGGTTGTCTCCCCCGTGGCATCGTCGACCTACGGGTGATGCACACCCCTGTGCGCAATGGCATCCCGGACCACCGGTGGGACGACCGTAGGTTCTGCGACGGCAACCTCGTCGAGGCCATCAAGAGCCTGCTAGAGCGGATGCACAGCCTCTGCCCCCAACCCTTCGAGATGGAGGAGACCGGCCCCCACCGCCGCTCCCACTCCCGAGAGGAGGAGGCCTTGCGTGAGGCGCTGATCAACCTCATTAGCCACCAGGACTATTCCGACCAGAGCCGCATCCCCACGGTGCTTTGGTGGCGGGACGAAATCCGCTTTCGCAACACCGGCGATTCTCTTGTGGCCACCGAGTTGCTGCCTGGTGGCGGCCACAGCCTGCCGAGGAACCCCCTCATCGCCCGGCTGTTACGGCAGGCTGAGTTGGCTGAGCAGGCGGGAACGGGGATGCCCAAGATCCTCAAGATCTGGCGAGAGGCCGGGCGGCCAGCGCCGACCATTCACAACATCCCCGGAGACAAGCTCTTCGAGATGGTCTTCCCATGGGGTGAGCCCCTAGATGAGCCCCTAGATGAGCCCCTAAATGAGCCCCTAAATGAGCCTGTAAGTCGAGGCGCTGACCTCTCCAAACGGGCCGCCGGCCTGCTCGACCTCATCGCAACGAACCCTGGCCTTCGAAGCCCCGAGTTGATCCGGCGGACGGGCACATCCCGAGCCACCGTCCGGCGTGCGCTGCAAGAGCTGGAGGCCGCCGGATTCATCACCTTCCGGGGTGCTCCCAAGACAGGCGGCTACTACTTGACTACCGAAGGCGAAGAGGAACCTGATCCATGACAGTCACCGCCGCCGCGGCCCGAAGCCGCATCCTCGACGCCCTGCGTCTCGACCTCGTCGGCCCGCGCCCCGGCAAGCCGAGCCATGCCGCCTACGGTGAGGAAGTCCTGCCCGAGGCTCCCTCCAAGTGGTACTTGACCGGCTTTCTGGTGCCCTACGAGGCGCGACCCGAGGAGCGCCGCGACGACGATGCCGACGATATTCTCGACCAGGCGGAACGGCCGGTCGAAGGGGACGACGACACGACACCGGAGGCCGCCTCGGCGCGCAAGGCCTTCTTTGCCTCTTCCATCGGCCTTTCGGTGCTGGTGCCAGCTGAGACGGACCGGCTGCGGGTGCGGATCGCCTGGGCCGACTACCAGCCGCTGGAGAAGGAGGAAGAGGAGGAGGCGCCAAAAAGCGAGGCACTAGGGCCGTGTACATGGCGCCGGGAGCGCCACGAGGAGGGGCTGGAGATCGCCCTGCGCGAGGGCAAGCCCGAGACCACCGAGGTTCCGCACAGCGAGGGGCTGCGAGTGACGGTCTCCGTGCGACCGGCCGGCGTTACCGAAGGGGTTGCGCTCGGCACCCGTTCGGTTTCGGTCTTCCTGGTCAACTATCGGCGGCCGGCGCCGAAGAGGAGGCGCGACATCGCCTTCGTCTTCCAAGCCGAGCTCACCCTCGCCGCCCGCCAATCCTTCGTTGCGCGCCCTAATCCGCGAGGGCGCCGGAGCCACGACTGGGACGAGAAAGTCGCCGATCTTCAGTACGCCGACGCCGTGGAGTACGCCGTCGGCCACAATGTCTCCGCCGTGGCGCACGCGGGGGAGAGCGGCTGCCACGAAGTGCGCACCGCCTGGATGCCCACCGCTCAAGTGGAGAAGGTGGTGCCGGCCCCGCTCCCTGGCGTGGAGCTGGAGATGGAGGCGCTGGCCGGCGCCGAGTCGTCGTCGGCGCTGCGCGCCATGGTCGGCCCGATGGTGACGAGCTACGGCGGCTGGATCGAGACGCAGTTGGGTCAACTGCCGGCCGAGGCGGAGCGAGCCCAAGTGGGGCGCGAGCTGATGGCGGCGGCGGCGCGAGTGAATAAGCGCATCCAGGCCGGCCTCGACGCGCTAGAGGACCCCCTCGTCCTCGAAGCTTTCCGCATCGCCAACCGGGCGATCGCCACGGCAATCCGCCAGCGCGGCTGCCACGGCGAGCCGGAGAAGAACCCCGCCGAGATGGACCCGCCCACCTGGTACCCCTTCCAGCTCGCCTTCCTGCTCACCAACATGGCGGGGGTGATCGACGGCCACCACCCGGACCGCAAGGTGGTCGATCTGCTCTTCTTCCCGACCGGCGGCGGCAAGACCGAAGCCTACCTGGGGCTGGCCGCCTTCACCTTGGCGCTGCGCCGGCTGCGCGACCCCTCCATCCAGTCGGCCGGCCTCTCGGTGCTCATGCGCTACACCCTGCGCCTGTTGACCCTGGATCAACTCGGCCGCGCCGCGACCCTGATCTGCGCTCTGGAACTGGAGCGGCAAGAAGACGTCACCAAGCTGGGAAGGTGGCCCTTTGAGATCGGCCTCTGGGTCGGCCAAACGGCGACCCCCAATGTGATGGGCAAGAAGAGCGACAACAACCGCTACTCGGCGCGGGCGCGCACGATCGCCTTTCTCAACAACGATCGCCGCAAACCCTCGCCGATCCCGTTGGAGAACTGCCCATGGTGCGGGGAGAAGTTCAGTAGAGACAGCTTCAAACTAACCCCCGACGCCAACGAGCCGACCGATCTGCGGGTCTTCTGTACCCACCGCCGTTGCGCCTTCCACCCGCGCCGCCAAGAGCGGGGGCTGCCCATTCTCGCGGTGGACGAGCCGATCTACCGGCGGCTGCCGGCCTTCCTCATCGCCACCGTCGACAAGTTCGCCAACCTGCCCTGGGTGGGCGACAGTGCCGGCCTCTTTGGCCGGGTGGAGCGCTATGACAACGAGGGCTTTCACGGCCCGGCGCGGCCCGGCGTCGGCCGGCCGCTGGCGCGCGCCCTGCCGCCGCCCGATTTGATCATCCAAGACGAGCTGCACCTGATCTCCGGCCCCTTGGGCACCATGGTCGGCCTCTACGAGACGGCGATCGACGCGCTCTGCGCCGAGCCGGTGGGCGGCGAGGGAGTGCGGCCGAAGATCGTCGCCTCTACGGCCACCGTGCGGCGGGCCGAGCGGCAGATTCGCGGCCTCTTCGGCCGTTCCAACGTGGAGATCTTCCCGCCACCGGGTCCCGACCGGCGAGACTCCTTCTTCGCCCACACGAAGAGCGCCGAGGAGCGCAACCCGCGCACCTACGTCGGTATCGCCGCCCAGGGGCGCAACCTCAAAGTGGTGCTGCTGCGCACCTACCTAGCGCTGCTCGCGGCGGCGCAGAAAATCTGGATCGAAGAGGGCGGCGCGGCCAACGCCGACAACCCGGCCGACCCCTACATGACCTTGCTCGGCTATTTCAATTCGCTGCGCGAGCTGGGGGGCAGCCGCCGCATTGTCGAAGACGAGGTGCGCGCCCGGCTGGTGGACTACGGCCAGCGGCGCCAGCGCCTCGGCATGGAGCAGCACCACTTCGCCGATCGCAAGAAGCTGGTCGAGCCGCACGAGCTCACCAGCCGGGTCAGCACCGACAAGGTCGCCGACACCAAGCGGCGGCTGGCGCTACCTTTTAGCGACAAAGAGCGGGTCGATGTGGCCCTGGCCACCAACATGATCTCCGTCGGCCTCGACATCACCCGGCTGGGGCTGATGGTGGTCCTAGGCCAGCCCAAGACGGCCGCCGAGTACATCCAGGCCACCAGCCGCGTCGGCCGGGACGACCGGCGGCCAGGGTTGGTGGTCACCCTGCTCAATGTTCACCGCCCGCGCGACCGCTCCCACTACGAGCGGTTCGCCGCCTGGCACGAGAGCTTCTACCGGGCGGTTGAGGCGACCAGCGTCACCCCCTTCTCGCCACGGGCCATCGACCGCGGCATCGCCGCCATCACCGTGGCGCTCGCCCGGCTGGGTCATCGCCCCCTCACCGCCCCGCGCGCGGCGGCGGCGATCGCGGAGCATCGCGACCAACTGGGCTTTGTCCTCGACGCCATCTCCCGCCGGGCCGAAGGCCACAACGGGGAACTCGGTGCCGAAGAGCAAGAGGCGCTACGGCAGACGATTCGCGGGCGGGTCCAAGGGTTGCTAGACAGCTGGGTGAATATCGCCGACCACAAAGGCAACCTCCAGTATCAACGCGAGGTCGGCGTTGCACCGCCCTTGCTGTTCAACCCGCTCGACCCGGAAATCGAAAGGCTGACGAAGGAGGAACGGCAATTCAAGGCGCCGCGCAGCCTGCGCGACGTGGAACCGACGGTCAATCTGTGGCTCAGGAAACCGGGCGAACTCGGCAGCGGAGGTGGCGACAATGGCTAGGAGAAAGCGGGGCCAGAACATGCGACCCGACGGCGAACTGCGGCAGAGCCAGCTGCTGACCACCTTTGGGCCGGGCTCGATGGTCGATCTGCCGGACCATTCCGTCCTCATCGGTGGCTTGGAATCCTGGAGGTTCGCACAGAAGAGGCGGATCCACGAGGAGCGACTGACCCGTCGCCTGGGTGAGCTGCTCGGGCTGGAGGAGACGCAAGAGCTGGCCCTCTACGAGCCGCCGGCCGACCCGGGCGACCCCGCCTCGCCACCCTCGGGGATCGACGCCTTCCTCTTCCCGACTTGGTTTCTGGCCCAGGTCGACGAGAGCTACCGCGCCCCCGACGGGCGCCTCTACCGAACCCGTCCGCTGATCCCTTGGAACAACCTGGTGGGGGGCAAGTACCTCGATCGCTACAAGAAGAAGATTCCGGTGGTCCCGGTCCGCTTCGTCCAGGCCTGCGTCAAGGGCCACATCAGCGATATCGACTGGTACGCCTTCGTGCGCGAGAGCTTCAAGCCCGACCGCACGGGGGAGCTGTGGTTCGACGAAGGGGGCGCCGGCAACGACTTCGCCGAGATCTACGTGCGCGATGTGCATAACGGCAACCGGCGGCGGCCACTCTCCTACGCCACCCTGCCGGGCTCCAAGGTGCTGGGCCGATGCTCCGGCCGGCAGCCTTGGCTCGGACCCCGCGTCTATGAACCCTGCGAGCATCCCAACCGGCTGCTCACCCGTTCGGCCTCCAATGCCTACTTCTCGCAGACCTTGAGGGTGATCGCCATCCCCGATGCCGAAGCCGCCCTACACGAGGCGGTGGACGAGGTCTATGAAGACTTCCTCCAATATTGCGAGAGTCAAAGCGACGTCACCCGCGAGCGCAAGAAACAAAAGGTTCTGAACGCTTTGGAAGGGCATGAAGACGCCGCCGTCTGGGCCGAGATCGCCCGCCGCAAGTCCGGCGGCCCGGCTGAGATCCGCACCATCAAACAGGTCGAGATAGAAACCCTGCTGAGCTCGCAAGAATCGATCGGGGAAGACACGCCGGGAGGGGATTTCCACGCTCGTAGGCGGTCGCTCCCTCGGCTGCCGCCGGAGCTGGCCGGCCGCCTCGACCGCGTCGTCCTCGTCCACCGGCTGCGCGAAGTGGTCGCCCAGGTCGGGTTCACCCGCTTCGAGTCGTCCATGCCCGATATCGATGGTGAACTGTCCCTCAACGTGGAACTGGCCCCGCTCGCCCGCGAGCCCAGCTGGCTACCGGCCTTTGAGAACAGGGGGGAAGGGGTCTTTCTCTCTTTCTCGCGCCAGGCGATCGACGATTGGCTGGCGCGCCCCGCCGTCAAGGCACGGGGCGAACAGTTGATCGCCGGTTTCGAGGCGTGGGCAGGGCGCAAGGGAATCAAGGGGGCCACCTTCCCTGGCCTTCCCTTTCTCATGTTGCACAGCCTC
>QIHU01000270.1 GCA_003231035.1 Acidobacteriota bacterium | reverse complement strand
TGTGGCTCGGCCGTCATCTTGCGTCCTTTCTAGGGTTCAGCGGGCTGGATTGTTCCACAGGTGGGGCGGTGGTTCTGGCGCTATTGTTACCCAGGTGACGGAAACCCACCTCCCAGAAGGTAGTTCTCAAGGGTAGCTGAGCAGCCCGGCAAGCTACTTCACTCGTCGTTTACGGCCGTGCTGAGACAACACGACCGATCAATATCTCGCCAGCTTGGCGAGGTGCTTTCTTCTCTGGGTTCTGCGAGTTCCCGCTCTTGCGACGCACCTGCTGTGAAGTGTAAGCGTAGATCTCGTCCACACTGATGTCCCCATCACCATTGCCGTCCGCCTCCCCCCGGAGCCCGCGCAGGAAGAAGTAGGTGAAAGTGCCGTGGCCGAACGACTCTTCTTCACGAGCCACCTCGTTGGCGCCGCTGGCAGTGAGAATCACCCTCCCTTCGCCCTCGCCAGCGATGCGGCGAAGGAATTCATCGCTAAGGCGGGCGCGGGGAATTCGGTCTGGATCGTAAACCGTGCGCCCTCCCGCCGCGCCACTAAAGCATGCATCAATGATGAACACGACTCGCTTGGCGCGGATCCGTTGGACGATCTTCCAGATGTCCTCCATCGGAAAGGCCGTGGCGAACAAATCATCCACCACCCCGTCGTAGGGCAACAAGTACTTCGAGAAGTGGTCGGAGTCACGGCTGGCCTCATCCGCCTCGCTCAGGCCGTGCCCGGCAAAATAGAGGATCACCGTATCGTCTGGATCGTGAGCCAAGCTGGACATCCGCGTACCGAGCAGCCGTTTGACGTTCTGGAGGGTTGCCTGCTGATCGGTGAGCGTTAGAACCTGCTCTTGAGGTAGGCCCATCTCAGTACGATAGTAGCGCGCCACGGCACGCGCGTCCTTCGCGGCATAGTTAAGATCATTGACCTCGGGTCTTTGGTAGTCGCTCACACCGATCGCCGCGACCCAGAGTTTCCCCTTACGTGGCCGCCTCAAGACTAAGAGATCTCGAACGCTCCTGTGCCCCTCACGTGTAAGAGCGACCACCTGAATGAGGTTCTCACCTTCTTCTAGCGAGACTGGAACCTCGTAGAGTTGAACGATGGAGTCAGTAGAACCTCCGCGTACCGTGTCGAGACGAACAGGCCCGCCCAAGACCACCCGCCGCCCGTTTCGCGTCAAACGTAGATCTTCTAGAGCGCTAGGTACATGGACCTCAAACCGTAGGAGACTCTCTGTGGCGCTCGTCTCGGTGCCGTCAAACGGCGAGAGAAAGGAGATTGTCGCGCGCGAACCCGCTGGCGGAAGCCCGCGGGCCCCTGGCGGCGCTTCCCGAGGCTCCACTCTGACAATGCGTTCACCTACCACGCCGACCGACAAGGGCACCAACTGGCGCGATTCCGGGAAGTCACGCTGCTGCACCACAACATCTATTTCCAGAGTTCTATCTGCATGAAATCCAACGGGTACCAGAATCCCAACTGTAACAGGGAGTGATGACGATCCTGGCTCCAATATGCCAATGGCGTGCCGAAAACCTGATCGACTTCCTTGCAATAGGATCTGCTCTCCTCCCTCCGCCATGAGAAGCTCGAGCACCACATCCTCAGCACGAAAAGAACCCAGGTTCCTAAGCTGGATCTGAATACTCTCTGCGACTCCTGGTGTGATCTGCTCTGGCGTCGCTGTCTCCAATACGAGTTGTGGGCGCCGGTAATAAAATGGCACTGTCAATCGGTGTTCTTCCATGGATCGATTCTGTTGGTGGATCTCCAATCGGAAGGCCAGAAGGTCCTTCCTCTCAAGTTGGCTCGCGGCGCGTGGCAGGAGGACCTGGAAGCGCGTCGCGAGCGAGCCTCGATCCGCCGGCAGCTCCCCCAACTCCATGACGGGCTCCAGAACCTGAAGTCCGGGAGTTTCCGCCCTTAGCGTCAGCCGCGTACCAAGGGCTGAAATATCACCATTGTTGGACAACCGCACGACCAGTTCGATCTTCTCGCCATTGTTGGCCACGCCGTCGCGATCACCAACCGACCCCGGAGAGTCGCCGTCACGAAGCAAGACCTCCGGTACCAATTTCGCGAAGCGCAGCACAGTCGGCCAGCTGGCAATCTTCTCTACATGGGCGACCTCTTTCCCGCGAACCTCGCTAGCAGTAATGGTTAGATCTAGGCGATCGGCACTGAAACCTTGAGGGAGTCGGACCAAGAACTTGGCATTCTGGGTAGCGTGGGCTGCGATCGACGACAGTTCCACCCTCCCCGTCATGACTTCCACCCCGCCAGTGTGCGATTGGCAAGTCACAAGAGCGCCAACCGCCACGCCTGGCCCGCGATTCGCTACGCGAGCAACCACCTCGATAGTCTCACCGTTGGAGGGTCGCCCATCACCGTTGCCCTCAGACGGCCGGGTGCTATCGTTCAGGGCGACATCCACCACTTCGAAAGTAGGTCGGACCAACTGAGCTCCTGCGACTCTGAGAACAACACTCTCCGCCACATAGCCACGATCTTCTGTAGCTGAAACCTGGATCTCGATGTCGGCTGCCGGTAGATCCAGCGGAGCTGAGAGTGAGACCGTCTTCTCCCACTTCTCTTCGGCCTCTAGCCGCGGGACGGTAAAGACACTAGGCAGATCCAGTGCCGCTCCGGGTGACAGCAACTGAACCCGCGTGCCAAAAGCCGGACCTGGCCCCCTATTGTGCAACACCAGCCGAACCTGTGCTCGTTCTCCGGCATCAAGTCGACCATTGGCTATTGCGTCTTCAGGTTCAAGGAAAGCAACTTCCAATCGCAAGTCGGGAGCTTGCGCATGCCGGCGTTCCAACCCTTCCAGCACATCTGCCAACAGAACCGATCGAGGAAGGTCGGTAGCAAGATCCCGCAGCAGGTAACTAAGACCGCGACTCCCTAGGCCCCGCGTGCCGCCCAGGTGGGATCGTTCCACGAATCCTTGCGGCGTCGTAGATTGGGAAAGGCTAATCACCTCAACAGGGCCTGCATCCCCTAGACCAACGAACACTCCTGCTCTCAGGTTGACCCGCCGCAGGCTCGTTTCGAAGGGAGAGGATCGCGTAGTGGCGCTGACTCTGAAGTCGCCCTGAAAAGAGAGATCGAAAGTATCCCCCGGCCCAAGACTTTCCACCACTTCGCAACGGGGAAACAGTCCACAAATTATCTTCTGTATTTCAGTTTCGAACAGCTCCGCCAGCTCCGCCTTAACAAGGTAGACATTCCGATTTCCCGTCAACTCATTGATCGACCAGTTTGCGTAGACCCACTCAAGATTCTCGGATCTCTTGGGTGGCAAGATCGCAACCCTCGCGGTGGTGTTGACCGGTGCAACCTGTCTCCAGATCTTGTTCCCCTTGAGCTTACCTCGGAGAGACTTGACGGACCCAGAGTGCAGCGAAGACCGATGCGGAGCCAAGACGCAGCCCCTCGTCTTAGATGTGACCTCAGCCTCCTTCAGGTGCCAAGTTGACAACTTCTCACCCCCAGGAGTGCGCTCTACAATCTGTGTTGGCAACAGAACTCCACCCATTTTACGGTACATTCGCGGCAGCGTATGAATCTCGATCGTCTTTCCGTCTACGTTAGAGATCGAGTCGATTCGCACCGGAAGGTAGCTCTCCTGACTCAAGTAGACAACCTGGGGCGGTCCGCCCAGACGGCTCAGGCGCAACGCGAACCTCGGAGAACCCAGAACCACCTTTTTGCCTAACAGTTCGACTCTCGACCCCTCTTTCCGCGCGCCAACAAGGGGACCCCACCATTCCGAGAAAGCTCTCCACTCGCTTGTGATCGCGTGATCAAAATGTTGAACCACAGCGTTCACCTTCACCCTCATTTCGCTGTCAACGTACGGATAGAGAGCCCAGGCATGCATGTCGTTCAAACAGTACGTCACCTCGGATCCGTTGGAAGAGGTACTGAAGCGAAGTTGGTACGGCTCGGCCCACTCGTAAGTGATCTTTGGGGCCAGTTTGTATCCTCGGTTGAGCACCAGGCGCTCGGGTTTGGTCCACCAATCGTATTCGCCTCCAATCCGCAGCCCCTTGATTGACTCGAGGTGTTCGAGCCCTCCCATTGCTTCATAGTGACGCGACAAGATGGTTGCGAGATCAAGAGAATCATTGCCCCAAGCTGCCTGCGGACCGAGGACAAGTAGCCCACCGGTAAGTACGGCGTGCAGAACCAGCTTCGGCACCAGCCTTCGGCCTCAGAAATGAACCGACCCGAGCACCTGTAAGGTACTGACGGACGACGCACCGTCAAAGCGGATCTCCAGGCCGACTCTGTCACCGAACCGGTAACCCGCCACAGCCGAAAGCCCGATGGATCTCGATCGCTCCTCCATATCGAATTCTATACTTCCGTCGCTGACCGAGTCTCTAGTCGTAACAGTGAACAAGTAGGGGCCGCCACCTACAAAGAAGCCGATTTCTTCGCCTGAAGGGAAATAGCGCACCTCAGCGCCAACAGCGGAGACGCGTACCTCTCTCTCAGTTTCAAGTGTGACCGGCGGGAAGATGGGAGACAGTGGCACCTCAACCTCGGCAGAACCATCGCCCCCTGAGATCAAGAAGCCTGGATAGAGAAAGAGGCCATCCATGATCTCGCCGAAGTTTAACGCTCCCCCCAGGCCAAAGCCAGTGTCAAGATCCTCCCCGAAGCTGACTCCAACTCGTAGTTCAAACCCCTTCCAACCTAGCTCTGCCGCTTGAGCGCTCGAGACCAGGGTCAAACTCAGGACAAAGGCCAAGGCAACCCGTCGCAACATGAACATCCTTCATTCCTCCCATTGAGATCAAAGTGGTAGCCAACGGATAGAAAACACCGCTCGAGGTAGTGCTGGGTGTACCGGTCCAGGGGACTGTCGAGCCCCTCGGTCTTACGTTTTCTCGGGTGTGCTGCCGGGACCGGATCCCTTGTGCCCAAGGGAACGCGTTGCCGGCACCTCGCGATCCGCCGCGCCGAGAGGAGCAGTCCTTTCAAGATCCCATGCTCTCGAACGGCCGCCGAGGAGTACCTTGAGCAACTGGGGACATAGCGACACTGGATGTGGCCCTCGAGAGCTGGAGCTACGTGGGCCCGGTACTCCTCGACCAAGAGAAGATATCCACGCGCCGACAGTTGCCGCTCCGAGGCTCTGGTCACATCGATCGCTAGGGCGCCGAGAAGAAGCACCAGCATCGACAGGAAGAGGAGCGGGCTTCTCAAGCATTGCCGCAGTGAGGGCACTTCGCACTGGCCTTCAGTCGCCGATTGTTGCATTCAGAGCATTGATCGAGCTCCCCCTGTGGCCTGGAGAAGAAGTAGATCAACAATCCGATGACGCTGGTGAACATCACCAGGATCATCCAGAGCACCGCGCTGTCCATTCCCCTCGACTTTGCATCGCGGGCTACCCAGACAAGCAACGCTATATTCAAAGCGAAAAACAGAATAGGGAGGAGGACAAGACCTCCACCTATGGCGCTGCATGCCGCGCAGGCTGCCGCCTCCTCGCCTGTGGTTGGTTGGCGCTGTTGAGCCCAAGCGGACGAGGCAAGCCCACCGCAACCGATGAAGGCGACCCACCTTCCCATCGTGGGTAGCAAGTACCGAGTACGCCTCATTGAGATGTTCTTTTTCCGAGATCCCACCACCATGTGCTCCTCCATTCTTGTGTCGGTCCATCTTCGGCGCTCCACGTGCAGGAACCGGGGCCGGCAGCGCCCCACTCGCAAGCTTGGCTGACAACGCGCTCAGCGCCGCTCACAGGTAAACGCGCAACGCGGACCGCATAAGGGACAGTCCTGGCCAGACTCTCGATCTTCCCCAGCGAAGGGAGGAAGACACCAGCCCAGCCCGGGGCGCCGCTTACTCTTCCAGCCGGACTCCGAAGTCGTACTCCTGAAGTACCTCGGCCACGCCATCCCGGCGTACCGTCAAGACAACCGTGTAGCTATCGTTGCGAAGCTGCTCGACCGGGATTCGTAGGACCCCACCGTCAGCTGGCCAGCGGTCTGGCGACTTCACCATCACTCGGCTTCCGTTCTTGGAGACCAACTCGATTTCAACACCTTCGAAGCCCGAGGCCTCACTCTTCTCCAGCCCAAGAAGGAGATGAGTGCTGCCCTTCGGTATCTCAACTTCCAAGCGGCCTCGCGTCTCCGATCGGGGTTGGACTAGCTTCACGACCGGCGACATGATGGCGGCCGTTTCCACCGGCTTCTTGTCCCTCAGGAGGTCGCTCAACCACCAACCGAGGGCCGTCATCATCAGAAGGGCGGCGGCAACTTTGAGCCAGCGAAAGCGCGCGGGGCTATACGCCGGATCAAGTTCGGGCGGGGGCTCGCCTATCCGCTTCACACTCTCTAGTTGTGCCAATGACCTCCAGGCCGGTGCAACCTGTTCGTCGATCCAATCCTGGTACTCCGGGTCCTCGTCCACCTCTCGGCCAACGAGCGAAGAGTTCCATTCCTGATCGCCCAACTCCAGCCATCTTCGGCGCAACCGAAAGACTTCGCTGCTCACGATGGCACCTGCACGCTGACTCGGCTGGCAGTGCTGCTGGTCGATCCAACGCCCGTAGGAAAGCCGCGCGACCAACGAGCCATCGTGCGCTTGTCTCGCCATGCGTAGATCTCGGCTACCTACCGACAGGTGGGCGTCCGCCGGGACGACCAGAACACGGTCCAACTGGGCGGGATCTCGCGCTAGAACCAGCCATTCAACCCCATAGCTCGCGCTGGCGGAGAATACGAAAAGGTCGCCGACTGTGCAGGGCCGAGTCGCGAGGTCGGGATCCGCGGCCCGCATCTCGTGGTAGCGCTCCTGCCCTTCTTTGGCCAGCCGTTCCAGGCGTTCGTCGATCGAATCTCTAGCCATCCTCGGAGTCCTCCGGCTTCTCACCCGCCAGCACGGCGCGGCACTGGTTGACCAGTTCCCCTAGGGTAGCGTAGAGCGAGGTCAGATGTCGGCGGGGAATACCGAGCGCGGGGCCGAGCTTGCGCCCGCCTGGCACTCGCTCACGAATCTCGTCCGCAGTGAAGCGGAGGAGGAATCCCCAGAGAGCCTGAAGGTGCCGCAGACGCTCAGGAGGGTGGTCCAACTTACCCAGGCAGTCGGTCACGCAATCCAGCAACTTTCGCAGATGATCGGCCTCGGTGATCGCGTCATTTGCGGCAAGGATCCGAAACCAGGGGAACTCCGGCCGTTCCTCCCCCCCCTCTTCGGACTCTTCGTCCCCATCGCTGGAATAGAGGTCGGCCCAGCGCCCACGCACATCCAGAACCAACTCACGGACAAGATCACCGAACAGGAAGCTCCGTAGCTCGCCCGCCAACTCCGCCAAGCAGAAACGCAACTCAGCATGTAGCACCTTGCTTTGCGGTCCAAAGCCGGTCACCAACTCTGGGAGCAAGCGTGCGTTCCATTGCGCGACCCAGTGACGCAGTTGCTCTGCGGTAATCCGACTTCCCTTGCTGCCAGCCACTGGAGCCAACAGAGTGGAAGCGTTCACCTCGGAATCACCCTCTTGCACTTCAAGCAGGTCATGCTCGATGGCGCGCCGCACAGCAGCCTTCAAAACCCGGTAGACACGCGCACCCAGCCGGTCGTTCTTCTGCTGCCTATCGTGGATGAAGTTGCACATCAACCGGACGGCTAGGCCATCGACATTCGGTACTCCCCCTGAGTTTCCTGGCGCCCGCAGGCGGGACGCGAGGTCTGGCAGCTTGTCGACAAAGAGATGAGAGAAGACATCGACCACCAGTTCGTCGAGAGCGCTGGTTCCTATTCGTCCAGCATCACTCTCCCACCAACTCTCCCACCCGATCAACCCCAGGTAACGAGGCGAGGCGAACCATTGGTTCCGCTTCTCCAGCTCCTTGGTCAGCCGCCAGGTGATCGTGCGGCGCACCGCCGCCATGAGGTCGTCACCGGCTCCGACCACTCCGCTAGAAGGGCCGCCGTCCAGACCGGCTAGCCGCCGCACCAGCTGCGTGATCGGCCCCGGGCGACCTTCCTCGCGGCCTTTCAGCGCCCTTGCACGCGACGTCATCTCACCGTCCACTGATCCACCCTGCCTCTGCTCCCAGTTAGGCATAGATGTCGGGAGGAGGTGACGGCGCTAGCCGCTGATCTCAAGACTGTCTGGCCAGACGCTCCCACCCACCGCGGACGTGTGATCCGCGGGGGTGAGATCTCCCCGACCCAAACCTCATACCCACTCCGTGGGTTTATCACCCCGGAGTACGAGGAGACACTATGTCTACGGGACGGTTTCATTTGCGTCTGGCCACATTGACCTCTTTCGTGATCTTGGCTCTGTTCACCCTGCCTGCTTACTGTTCGTCGGCGAGCGGCCCGCGCTCTGTGCGGTGCACCACCTGGCAGACACTCAACGCCGGTTCGTCGGCGGTACAAACGGCCGGCGAGGGCACCATCGCCTGCTTCCGAATTCCTGTTACTGAAGCTGGCATCCTGGTGCTTCACGCCTGGGAAACGGGCCAGGATTCCGGTCCGGTCGAGCTGATCCTGCCTAGAACTTCCGAGCAGGAAGGCCCACAGGCTGAATTCTCGCTGCTCTTCCAAGCATCCTCCGACGGCGTACTTCACATCCGGCGGGCAGGCGACCTCTACATCGCGGTCCGGGCTAAAGATCCCCAGCAACCGCTTCGCGGCTTCCTGCTGCGCACCCGGTTCGAGGCCGAGCCGACCATCCCCACCGGCCAGCAGCTCTGGCTGCGGGACGCTCCCGCGAGCTGTTCGGCTTCCGATCTTCCCACATGGAGTCCCGAGCCGCTCGCCGGCACGGCGTTCTGGGAGAGCACCGGCAACGTCGAGCCTGACGACTGCGACATCATCTCTGGATCGATCACGGTCCCGGGAGCGGTAGTCATTCGCGGCGAGGGTGCCGCTCTGGCGGCGGCCCTCTATAAGGGTACACAGTGCAACTACCACAACCTTGTCGCGGAAGGCCGTCTGGGGAGCGGGGGCTCTATGCTGGCGGCGCTGGCAAGCACCGGGGAGTACCGGCTGGTGCTCGACAACCGTGAGCCTCGCTCCGCCAACTACGACCTCACAGTCAAGCACTTCGACTTGTGCACAGCGGAGGCAGGCGGAGAAAGCAACGACTTGCCTCTCTGTGCTCCACCGCTGCTTTCGGGCGTGGTGACAACCGGCTTGATCGCAAGCGGCGAGGTGCCCGACGAGGACTTTTTCCGACTCGACCTCGCTGAGCTGACTTCGGTCGAGATCGAAGTCATCAGCGCTGCTCCGCTGACCTGCACCGTGCTCGACCAAGCCGGTCGACGGGTCGTTCCGGTAAGTTCTTGCGGAGCGGGGGCAGCTACCTTGACCAAGGTTCTCACCGGCGGCAAATACTCCCTGCGGATCGCTGGGAACTCCGGTGCCTACTCCGTACGTTGGCAACCTCGCTCGCACTGAGCCCACTAGCGTTCTTCTACTCGGCGGGCCAGAGCCTCCGGCCTCTGGCCCGCCTTCAATAGTCAGAAATCTCATGGCACAGTTGAGGACGCTTCACCGCCAAGACGAGCGCCCGTGAGCCTCCGACCGCGGTAGCGATTCGCCTCCTCCGGCCGTCCCCACGCATCGTAGACCGCGATCAGACGGTCCAACGCTTGGCGGCTCTTGCGGTGTTCGGCAGTGAGCTGCCGCACTAGAGCCGCATGGCTCTCCACGAGAATCGGTTCTGCCGCCGCGTAGCGACCCTGGAGAGCCACGCAGTAGGAGCGAATACTCTCGGTCTCGGCAACCCAACTCGCTCGCTCCTCGCCGCGCAGCACCTCCAGAGCGGCATCCGCCTGCTGCTCGCAGTGTGCCAAATCACCTGCGAGGGAGAGAACCAGCGCCTGGTTTTTCAGTAGCACGCCGGTTCTGACGCTGCGGGGTCCACCCAGTTTCTCCTGGATTTCTCGCGCCTCAGCAAGATGTTGCCTAGCCGGCTCAAGCTTGCCAAGATCGCTCTCGATTAGCGCCAGGTTGTTGAGGCTGGTCAAGAGTTCTCTGCTGCCTGCCGGGAAAATCGCGCGTTTCACCCTAAGTGCTTCCTGCTGGATAGGCAGCGCAGCCTCCGCATCATCTAGCCGATCAAAGAGCAGCATCGAGTAGCTGTTCAAGACGTTGGCAAGATTTAGATCGAGATCGGAAGAGTCTTCTTTGTAGAAGGCAACCGCCTTTCGGAACGCCTCCTCAGACTCGACGACCTTTCCGCGTTTGGAGAGAACCGCGCCGAGCGTATTGAGAGTCATCGCAAGGTCACGACTATGGGTCACTCCAAGCGCGGCCCACATCTCGACCGCTTCGCGCACTGCCTGCTCAGCTTCCTCCAATCGACCTTGATCGCGCAGAAATGTCGCCAGATTCTTCAGCCCCATTGCCAACTCGGCGCTACCCTCAGGGTGAGCGTTGCGAAGGATGTCGATTCCTTCTCGGTTGTGAGCTTCCGCCGCCCCAACCTCACGGAGCTGTCTTTCGTTCTTCGCCAAGTTGAGAAGGCTATAACCGGTCTTCTCGTGACGCTCACCCAGCGTAGCTTGACGAAGCTCTAGCGCCCGTTCGAGTAATGGCTGGGCATCCTCCTCCAAGCCTAAATTTCCATAGACGCGGCCAACCGAGTCGAGGATGCGCGCCTTCAACCTCGGTGGATCATCCCGCTCATCAATCTCCGCCACGGCATTGGCCAAGACCTCCCGCACGGTAACTTCGCGGCCCCGTGCCTTCTCGGGCGACGGGCTGCGGATGATCCCGACGAGGAACTCAGAAGCTCCTTCTGCGATATCGCGCTCTATTCCGATCTCCTCATTCTGCCGGGAGATCCGGCGTCCTTGTAGGTAGGTGGATACAACGAAGGTCGAGATCAGAAGGGCGACCGCCGCCACCGCCACCGTGGCCCGAGGATTTCTGGTCACCAGCTTGCCTGTCCGGTAGAAGAATGTGTCACGCCGCGCCTTCACCGGCCTACCTTCGAGGTGGCGCCGCAGGTCGGCGGCCAGTTGCTCGGCCGAGGCGTAGCGCCGCGCCGGGTCGTTGTGCAGCGCCGTGAGCACAATGCGGTCGAGATCACCGCTGAGCCGGCGCCGCAGCCGCCCTGGCTCTCCATCGCGAACCTGGCTCACCGCCTCGGGCGTCCGCTCTTCGACCGCCCCATTCGCCCCCTCCCATGGCTCACTGCGCAACACAGCCATACTCGGGCGCCGCGGCCTTGCGGAGGCTACGATCAGGGCGGCCCGTTCTACTGACTCTGTGTCCAACCGGTATGGCCGATGACCGGTGAGGAGTTCGTACAGAAGCACACCGAGCGCGTAGACATCCGTCGCCGTGCTGATCAGGTCACCGCGCAGTTGTTCAGGGCTGGCGTAACGCAGGGTCAGCGGGGCAGGCATTGAGGGATGGGTCAGCGCCTCTTCGCCATGCGGATCGAGGAGCTTGGCAATTCCAAAGTCGAGCAGTTTAGGTTCGCCCTGCTCGGTGACCAGGATGTTAGTGGGCTTTAGATCTCGGTGGACAATCAGGTTCTGGTGCGCGAAAGCCACAGCCTGGCAGACCGGTTCGAAGAGTCGGACCCGTTCTCGGGTCGGTAAACAATGGGTGTCGCAATAGTCGTCGATCGGACGACCGTCGACGTACTCCATGGCGAAGTACGGTAGCCCATCCTCCGTGACGCCAGCATCGCGAATCTGGGCAATGTTGGGGTGGCGGAGGCGGCCGAGAATTCTCCGCTCGCTCTCGAAACGGCGCACAATCTCGTCGGTGTCGAGTCCTCGCTTCAGAATTTTGATCGCGACCCGCTCGTCGTAGAGGCCGTCCACTCGCTCTGCTAGGTGGACCTCCCCCATCCCTCCGCGACCGAGTGGGCGTATCAACTCGTACGGCCCGATCCGGCGCCCCGCCTGAACTCGGCCGCCGTCCGGTTCTCCTCTTATCGAGAAGATCGGGCGGGCCAAAAACTCACCGACTCTCCCCTCGCGCTCGAGTAGAGCCTCGACACGCCTCCGCAAGCCGGGCTCATCAGTGCATGCCTTCTCCAGAAAGGCGGATCTTTCTTCGGGCGAAAGATCGAACGCACCTTTCAGCAGTTCGGAGACCCGCTGCCAATCGCCGCCTTCGAGCACGTCATCTCCTTGTGAAGCCACAACCGTGCAGCCCGCCAGTCCCGTTTAGCTGTCTTCGAGCAGACACCCAGAACCTCCCCGATCTCCTCAAAACTGAGGCCAGCGAAAAAGTGCAGCTCGATGATCTGGCTTTGTCGTTCGTGAATTCGAGCCAGCACTTCTAATGCATCGTCTAGTGCAACCAGTTCCCGATCCCTCTCGCTCACGGCATCTCTAGCCTCGTCCAGCGTCAGCAGCGGCGCTCCAGGATTGCGTTTCTGAGCCCTCCGCAATCGGGAATGGTCCACGAGGATGCGGCGCATGGTCTGCGCAGCAAAACCAAAGAAATGTGCTCGGTTTTTCCAGCTCACCTGCTCCCGGTCGACGAGCCGCAGGTAGACCTCACTAACCAGAGCGGTCGGCTGCAAGGTGTGATCGATGCGTTCACCGGCCCAATAACGGCCGGCTATACGGCGCAGCTCCGCCGCAACCAGAGGCATCAAACGCCCCAGAGCTTGGCCATCACCACTCGACCAAGCCAACAGCAGCCGAGTTACCTCCCCTTTGACCGTTTCCATAGTCCCCTCATTATATAGAGGCTCCATGAAACTCACCATCTCCAGGCCGGCTGCGCCGGCCAATTCGCCGCGTGAGCCGGCAACACCTTCGTTGCCTGCCCTCTCGGACTCACGAAAAGGAACCACGGTGGCAACTTGGCTGCGACGTTTCACCATCTAGTCCCCCAAACCGCACACGGCGGCCAGAGTTGCCCGCTTGAAATCGCGCCCACCAAAGGTCTTAGCCGTGAAGGTCTCCCACCGGCCGGAGGACGGTATCAGGACCGCTCCTTCCAGACCCGCGACAACCCACGCATCCACCGTCTTGTCGGTTACCGCTCCGAGGGGACCCTCTGATCGAAGGACCGCGGCGACTGGAAGTAGCTGCGTTCCCTTCGGGCAGCTCGGCTCCAGGCCGGAGCGGGCGAGCCGCCGCTTGTCGCTCCGAGACAAGGTTTGGGCCGCCACCCAGAGACCCGGCCCCTCGGCTCCTTTCCGCCGGAACTCCAACTCGTACCCTTCATCGCCGGAACGGACGAGGACCGAGTCCGCCGCCCGTGGGTAGCGCGGTAACCAGGTCTCGATCCCGCCGTGCCACACCAGTTCCAATTCGCCAAGACGAGCACTCCGCCCCTCCTCCCAAGGACGAACTCCCGGAACCACTCCCGCGATGCGCTGGCCGTTCAGTTCGATCACTATCTCCTCACCGGGCAGGACGCTAGGAGCCTTGGTGACTCCCTCGGACTCTCGGCGCTCGGAGCGCTTGGCGGGGCGCTCCAGGTCCAGCCGCTCCGACTCGGCCCGCAGATAGGCCTCGACACCTTTGCGTTCGGCAACTCCCACCGCGGCCTTCCGAGCCATCGAAAGATAGTCACTGTAGGCGGCAAGGGCCTCGGCGTTCATTTCGTGAGCATCCACGGCGCCATAGAGCAAGCGGCGAACCAGAGGATCGCAGGGGAAGAACTCTAGAAATCTCTCCAGTGATCGACGCTGTGCCAAGCTCAGCGACTCGGAACGGCCCCGGATCGCGCCGGACCGCTCAGCCACGATCCGCTCTACTTCGCGAACCAACTGAGCATCGGCGGATCTCCGCGCAAAGCTGGCGTAGGTTCGAGGGCTCAACAGAGTCGCTCCCGCGGCCTGTGGGGCGATGGAAGCGAAGAAGCGAAGATAACTCTGGATCAGCTCGTCGCTAAGGTCAGCCGGACCCCGTAGAAAACCGGTAAGGAGTGAAGGCTCCGGTTGGCCCTGTTCATCGAGTAAGACGAAAGAGGTCAGCGTCATCAGGCCGAAGGTCGCCACGGGCGGTGCCGAGCCGGCGAGGAAGCTAACACCGTCGCCCTCCCCAGCCATTCGCCAATGCAGCGCGTCCAGACCATAGGCCGCAACGAAGCCCTCCTCATAACGACCAGAAGCCTTAGCCGGCTCAATCCCCATCGACGCCAGCATCGACTCCGGTGGTTCCACCCCGATCTGGCGCAGCGGAAATGGGGCGCTCGGGCGGCTATAGACCACGAAAATCCGCGGCCCGTCCGGGTGGACGAAGCCAGCCAACAGCTTGGTCTGGCGCCCTTCACGTTGCAAAGGAAAATCACGGAGATCGGCGGAAGCCCGCCAGCCGAGCGATTCCAGCTCGCGGGTATCGAAACGGACCGCGGGAGACCGCGGCCCGTCCGCGGCCAAGACCGGCGATGAAGCCAAAACTTGGCCGGCCAAAGCCAGCACTACCCAGCAACGTGCCATCGCCGCACCCCTGTGGATGCCATTGCCCATCACGGCCGCGAAGTCTTCTTAAACTCCCAACGCTCCTCTTCAGCCGGGACTTTGCCTCGTTTCACCTCCGCCACATAGGCCTGGAAGTAGCCAGGTTGAGGCTCCGCCACAACAGTGGTCCTGCGATAGTCAATGGCCACGGCGAGCTCCCGCCCGTTCGCAACCAGTGGACCGGAGATCAGCTCCTTGGCGAGGTAGATCACCCGCTCAAAGATGTCATTGATGTCTGGGTCGTAGGTGTCGGTACGCTCACGTTCGCCGACGATCTCGAACGAGGCTTCCCCGCGATGGAAGCGGGTGCCCACCGCGGATTGGGCCGAGCCTACCGCGCGGCTAATGTCGTACTCAACGTTGGTCAGCGCCTTCGAGTGCTTCTTGTAGCTCAGCGAGAGCTCCTCTCGGGTCACTGGACGGTCGATCGGATCTTGGGCCGAGGCGGCCCCGGCAGTAAGAAGGCCCAGGGCCAGTAGCAAGGCAGTAAGGAATCGCATCTCTCCCTCCAATGTGGATCGGCAAAGCTCGGTGAGCCTTGCACTGGGTGGTCAGTAGAGGGAAACGCGAAAACCGACCGTCTAGCGGGACATCGACCGCGCCCCGGGCCTACGGGGACGGCAAGATTCGAGAAATAGCAGGCCGAAGGAGATTTGCTAAAGGTCCAAAGGGATCGCAGCGCTCAAGGGCTGCTAGCCTCGATGTTGGAAACTCCAGCAGAGAAGCGGGAGGTGCGCCCCTGGTTATGGCGCAGAAGATTGAGCCCAACGGCGAAAACGCCGGCTGGTTCCCTCGATGGCTCAGAGCCCCCGCGAGAAGACCGCCGCCGCTGGTAGATCTCGCTAAATGGAATGACGATCGTGGAACGGCTCTTCGCCGAGAACTGCGAGAACCTCTCCTGTGGCTGGCCCTCGTCCTTGTAGTAGAGGCAGACAATCCCGTTTGGAAACTCGGAAGGCTTCAGTGTCGTACCGCGATCATCGATCAGCTGCGTTTGGCAGTAGGACGACGCGTATTCGATCGCCAAGTAGAGATCCGCTGCCGTTAGGTTCTCGAGTGTCAGCGCCAGCGTGGCTCTCTCACCAGTCTCAAACACCGCCAGCGAGGCGACGGTTAGGCGCAGGAAAGAGTTCTGGAAGAAGACATCCGAGGCTTGGACTCTTCTGCCGCCAGGTCGGGGCGTCGAGGCCCCCCCTCTGAGGTTCGGAGAGGCCCCCTGGCGCATGAGGTTCTCGACCACCCCCTTCTTCTGAACCCGTGCGGAGGCTGCGGCAAAGACCAGCGCGCTCTCGACTGAGATCGAGCGGGCATTGATCTTGATCTCCTCGCCGAGATCGGCGATCGAGCCTGTGACAATTGCCTGGATGCCCAGAATCTCGCCGACTTTGGCAATGGTATCGGCATCGAAAAGAGCAGTGGCGGTGAGCTTCTGCTCTTCGAGCACCTTAGCCAGTTGCTGGCGCTCCACGATATCGAAGCCGCCAGACTCCGTCTGGAGAAGACGGGTGGTCAGCTCTTCGGCCAGGTAGAGGCCGAGTACCGATTCGTAGCCGCCAAGGTCGGAGAATTCGACGATCGCCAACTTCTTGACCCCACGGGCCGACATCCGCTTGGCCAACTCGCTCGCCAGCGTGCGCAAGCCGCTATCCAAAGTGGTATCGGAAACAATGCCGACAACGGGAGGCGAGGCCTGAGCCCCCTGCATCGCCACGGCACTCAACAGCACCAACAACAGCCCGGCAATTGCCCACCGAAGGCAGATCCGCAGTTTACTGGTCATAGGCTATCTCCTCTAGGGTGACTGCTACGCTGCGGCCAACCCAGTCAATTTCCAGGATGTTGCAAAGAAAACGGCGCCCGCCACTGATGAAGGAGAAGCTCGTGCCAGAACCGAGCGCCACCTGGCGGGCCAAGGTGCCGCCCGAGGCGCTGATCAGCACGGTGACAAACTCGCGGCCCTCCAGCGCACCGAATTCGACCGCAGCCATGGCGGGGATCTCGTCCACCGTTTGCGGGGTGCCAGACTGCACACGGAGATTCACTAGCCGAAGCGTGGGCACGAATGGCCGACGGGCAGGCTGCTGCGTGCGAGGCTGAGCCGCTCGGGGGCGGCCGGCGAGCTGGGTACGATCATTAGGATCTTCACTGGCGGAGATCTTCACGCCGGGACGCGAGGCAAAGAGAAAACTCCCTCCTTCATGGCCTGGCAGTACCCCACGGCTCGGAGTTTGATAGCTGTCCGAGGCTGCGTTCTCCAAGTAGCTCGCAAGTTCGCTGAAGGTGACAAACCCGTCGAGATTGCGATCCGCGAGAGCTTCGCCGATGGCTTTGAGCAATTGCCCGGTAAAGACGCTGTAACCCTCCGCTCCCTGATCTTGCACAACTTGGTCTTTGCCACCGGCGGTGATGTACTCGCGGGCGCGGCGGCGGCTCAGCTCGCGCAGCATGTGTGGCCCCGGAAGGAGAGGGTCGAGCGGGCTGCGGGTCAAGCCGAAGAGCCCGCCGTAACAGGCGTCCATGATGAATAGCTGGTGGCGAGCGCGGCCCATCTGCTCCGAGACGTTCTGCAGCTCGCGCATCGAGATATAGCTCGCCGTGTCGCGACCATCGTACGGAACGAGGTACCCCCAGTCCCTCCCTCCGACCCTCTCGGTATGGCCATGGCCAGCAAAAAAGACCAAGACTCGGTCACCTTCCTTGAGCGATCGGGCGATGGACTCCAGCAAACTGACGATCCCGCGCCGGGTTGCCGCCCCGTCGTAGAGCACCCGCACCGCAAAGCCCCGCGCCCGCAGCAGGTCGGCAACAGCCTTGGCGTCCTTGCGCGCGTAGTGCAGCACTGGCCAGTCGGTCGAACCGTAGTGATCGATCCCGATGACCACCGCATAGCTACGCCCCGGCTCCCAGGCGTCAGAGACTTCGGCAATGGCGGGCAGGAATCCACCGAAGAGGCCGATCACCAGCACTAGAAGAGAGAACCACGCTAGAACACCGGAAGTGAACCGTGTAGATAAATATCCAGCTTGAACCGAAGTCATAGTTCTAGTGCTCCGCGAGTCATGCACTTTCTCGATGAAGGAAGTGCGCCTGAGTTTACAGGAATAGCGTTTGCGGAGCTGGAGTCACTGAGAACTAAGAGGAACTTGGCTAGCCTGGCATGTACGACCGCAGCAGCAGCGAGAGTTTGGCGCTACCGACTAGCAGGTGGTTGCTACGCTCGGAATGGATCATCCTCGTCAAACCAACTCCCCGGCAATACCAAGCCTGGGTCTCGACGGTGACCGTGGCGTCGCTGTTGAGCGCCATGATCCCCATATTCGCACTCCCAGTGCCTTGCGCCGTAACCTTGACGCAATTCTCGAAGGTACCCGCCGGGACGGTTTCAACTTGATCTATCGTTTCGATCTGGTACGCGATACGCATCGAAAAGTGCTCTCCGCTATGGGTCAGGAGGCTCGATTGGCCCGCAACTTCCCAAGCGGTACCCACTTCAACCGGGTACTTGAGCTCATATCTGGGTGGAGACTCGATCTTCGGTTCAGGGTCGTCAGCCGACTGGCGAGCCAGGGTGTAGACACCCTCGTCGCTCTCAGCGGTGAAAGAAAACTCGGTTTGCGCCGCGCTCCCCCCGAACAAGTACTCGATTCTCTGGGGAGTCGTACTAACATCGCCCAGCACCCTTCGTGCCATGTTGGTGCTCCTGACAATGCCGGTGTTGGCCTCCCCGTACTGGCCCACCACCGTCATCTCGTGCTCCCATGTTGCGCCCTCGGTGAGAGGAATCCAAGCGTCACTGCCACCGCCGCAACCAAGCTGCAAAGGGACCCACGCAAGCACCAGCCAGCACGGCAGTCTTGGAATCTTCATCAAAGCCCTCCTAATTAGCGGCCTTCCCCTCATTGTGTACGAGGGTGGCCTCACCAGGAGAAACGCGAAGTAGCCCGTCACAGGGGGACATCGAGACAAGATCGTCTAACCCCAAGCCTCCCTCATCACATAACGCTATAGTCAACCCTAACCCGCCGCCCATACGACAAACCCCGTTCCATCGAACCAGCAACCCGCCCGAGGTCTACCTCAACTCGCCCTACGAGTACCCGGCGCGCCATTGGGAGCTCGACGACGAGGGCCAGCCGACGCACCGTATTCTCGACGAGCGGCGCCCGTCTAAGCTCATTTCGCCGATCCCTCGCTCGCGAAAGCAGCGGGGATCGAAGCAGCGCGAGCTCGTTCTAGGCGAGGAGGAACTCTCCACCGAAGAGCAGCAGTACGACCCCACGCCGGTTATCAACCGGTTGCGGCCACGGATCGACGAGTGGCGCGCCCTGCCCAATCCCAACGGGTGGGGAGTCACTCCCGAGACCGCCCGCCTGCTCGAACACTGGCGCACCTACCCGTTTCAGGAGATTCGCCCCTTCTTCGCCCAGCTGGAGGCGGTCGAAACGGCGATCTGGTTGACCGAAGTCGCCCCCCACTTGGGCAAGGGCTTCTTGGACCACCTGAAAGATGCCAACGAGGGCTCCAACCCGGGGCTCAACCGTCTCGCCCTCAAACTGGCCACCGGCGCCGGCAAGACGATGGTGATGGCGATGCTGATCGCCTGGCAGACGCTCAACGCCGTGCGCCGCCCCAACAGTAAGAGGTTCACCCGTGGCTTCTTGATCGTCTGCCCGGGAATCACCATCCGCGACCGGCTGCGCGTGCTGCAACCCAACGACCCCAACAGCTACCACCAGAAACGGGAGTTGGTGCCGCGCGACATGCTGGCCGATCTGCTGCGGGCCGAGATCGTCATCACCAACTACCACGCCTTCAAGTTGCGCGAGCGCATGCCGCTGGCCAAAACCAGCCGCGCCTTGCTCCAAGGTCGCGGCGAGGCGATCCGCACGCTGGAAAGCGAGGGGCAGATGGTCCAGCGCGTCATGCCCCAGTTGATGAGCCTCCAGAAGATCCTGGTGCTCAACGACGAAGCCCACCACTGCTACCGCGAGAAGCCCGAAAGCGACGAAGAAGGCAAGCTCAAGGGCGACGAGCGCAAAGAGGCGGCCAAGAATCGCGACGCCGCACGGCTGTGGATCTCCGGGTTGGAGATCGTTCAGAAGAAGCTGGGGATCCAACGGATCTTCGACCTCTCGGCCACCCCCTTCTTCCTGCGCGGCTCGGGGTACCGCGAAGGCACCCTCTTCCCGTGGACGATGTACGACTTCTCGCTGATGGATGCCATCGAGTGCGGCATCGTCAAACTGCCCAGAGTCCCCGTTTCCGACAACATCCCCGGCGCCGAGATGCCCAAGTACCGCCAGCTCTGGGAGCACATCCGCACCCAGATGCCCAAGAAGGGGCGGGGCAAGGCGGCCAAGCTCGACCCGCTCTCTCTTCCCCAACTCTTGAAGTCCGCCCTCGATGCACTCTATGGCCACTATGAGAAAACCTACAACCTCTGGCGGGAGGCGGGGGTCAGCGCGCCGCCCTGCTTCATCGTCGTCTGCAACAACACCTCCACCTCGAAGCTGGTTTACGACTACATCTCCGGCTTTGAGCGCCAGGAGGAGGACGGCTCGACGGTGACCGTCCCTGGCCGGCTGGCTCTCTTTCGCAACTACGACGAACACGGCAATCCGCTCGCCCGGCCACGGACCTTGCTCATCGACAGCGAGCAGCTCGAATCGGGCGAGGCGCTCGATGTCAACTTCCGCAAGATGGCCCACGCGGAGATCAGCCGCTTCCGCGACGAGATCATCCAGCGCACCGGCGACCGCAAGGCGGCCGACAATCTCGGCGACCAGGATCTCTTGCGCGAAGTGATGAACACGGTCGGCAAGGCCGGCCAGCTGGGCGGCTCGATCCGCTGCGTGGTCTCCGTCTCGATGCTCACCGAAGGGTGGGACGCCAACACCGTCACCCACGTTCTCGGGGTGCGAGCGTTCGGCACCCAGCTGCTGTGCGAGCAGGTGATCGGCCGCGCCCTGCGGCGCCAGTCGTATGAGCTGAACGAAGAGAGTCTCTTCGACGTGGAGTACGCCGACGTGCTGGGCATCCCCTTCGACTTCACCGCCAAACCGGTCGTGGCACCGCCCACCAAACCCCGCGAGACCATCCTGGTGAAGGCGATGCTGCCCGAGCGCGCCGCGCTGGAGATCCGCTTTCCCCGCGTCGACGGCTACCGGGTCGAACTGCCCGAAGAGCGGCTCAAGGCGCGCTTCACCACCGATTCGGTCCTCACCCTAACCCCTGATCTCGTCGGCCCGTCCAAGACCCACAACGAAGGCATCGTCGGCGAGGGGGTCGATCTCGACTTCCAACATCTGGAAGACCTGCGCCGCTCCACCTTGATCTACCACCTCACCAAACAGCTCCTCGTCACCCGCTGGCGGGACCAGGGCGAGGATCCCAAGATCAACCTCTTCGGCCAGCTCAAGGCGATTACCCGCCAGTGGCTGGACCAGTGCCTCGTTTGCAAGGGCAAGACCTACCCCGCCCAGCTCCTGTACCAAGAACTCACCGAGATGGCCTGCGAGCGCATCACCGCCGCGATCAACCAGGCTCCCTACAAGAGCAGCAAGCGAATCAAGGCCCTTCTCGACCCTTACAACCCCGTCGGTTCCACCGCGCACGTCCACTTCACCACCTCCAAGACCACGCGATACAAAACTGACCCGCGTAAATGCCAGGTGAATTACGTCATTAGAGATAGCGATTGGGAGGCAGAGTTCTGCCGCGTGGTCGAGGCGCATCCGCGCGTTCTGGCCTACGTCAAGAACCACAGCCTGGGTTTCGAGGTGCCCTACCGGTACGGCTCGCATGCCAAGCGCTATCGTCCCGACTTCCTAGTCAACCTGGACGATGGCCGCCCCGACCCCCTGCACCTGATCGTTGAAATCAAGGGGTATCGCGGTGAAGACGCCAAAATCAAGAAACTCACCATGGAGACCTACTGGGTCCCGGGAGTCAACCACCTCAGCCGGTTCGGGCGCTGGGCCTTCGCCGAGCTTACCGATGTGTTCCAGATCGAGTCTGAGTTCGAAGCCCTCGTCGACGCTTTCGTCGCCGCGCCGGCAGAGCAGAACCCATAGGATCGTTCCATGGCCAAGAAGATCACCCACACGAAGACCACCCGCAAGAAGCGCACTCCCAAGAAGAAATCGATCGCCGCGCTCACCCACCCCGAAGCCAAGCGGACCAACATCCCCACCGCCGAGTCGGAGGCGGTGATGCGCGAGCAAGACAAGACACCGCTGCAAGTCGCCTACGCGCGACGCAACCGCGACCTCGACCCGCAGCTCGTCTGGCGGGGAAAAGACGAGCAAGACGGCTCTGACTTAGTCGTCCAGGCACCGCCGCTCTTCATCCAAGAGAAGGTCCACCCGAAGGTCTTGATCGACGACCTGCTGGCCCGCAGTCGCCAGTTGCAGCAAGAAGAGCCCCAGCAGCAGACCGATCTCTTCGCCGACTTCAACGGCCTCCCGGAAGAAGCCCGCTCCGCCGAGTTCTACCAGCACGACGCCAACTGGACGAACCGGATGATCCTGGGCGACAGCCTGCAAGTGATGGCCTCACTCGCCGAGCGCGAGGGGCTGCGCGGCAAGGTGCAATGCATCTACCTCGACCCGCCCTACGGCATCAAGTTCAACTCCAACTTCCAGTGGTCCACCACCAGCCGCGATGTCAAAGATGGCAAGGCCGATCACATCACCCGCGAGCCGGAGCAGGTGAAGGCCTTCCGGGATACGTGGCGGGATGGGATTCACTCGTACCTGACCTATCTGCGGGATCGACTTACAGCGGCGCGAGACTTGCTCGCCGAGTCTGGATCAATCTTCGTTCAGATCGGTGATGAGAACATCCACCGGGTCCGATCAGTACTTGACGAGATCTTCGGAGACCATAACTTTGTCACCCTGATCTCCGTTCAGACTACAACAGGGTTCGAGGCAAACTACCTCGGCAATATGTCTGATTTTGTCCTCTGGTACTCGAAAGAAAAGGCGGCCGGAAGATCACATGCACCCTACTATCGCAAGCAATTCGCATTGGGCGAAGGGAACGCAAAATGGTTGTTATTGAACGACTTCTCCTACCGGAGCGTCACCGCTAGCGAGAAACGAGGAGAGAATGACGTGCCGACAGGCTCTCATCCGTACTCCCCGGGAGATTTAGGCTCTCAAGGTCGCGCAAGCGATCGTCAACCGTTCACATTCCGAAGCAAGACCTACGACCCGTGGACGAAGAACTCCCACTGGAAAGCAAACTATCCGCGTGGCATTGAGAGGCTCGCTCGCAGCGGCCGCATTCACGCCGCCAGAAACTCAATACGATATGTACGGTTCCACTCTGATTTTGACGTTGCAGTACACGGAAATATTTGGACCGACACTGGGTCGGGTAACTTCACTGACGACAAGCTCTATGTTGTCCAAACAAACGCAAAAGTAATAGAGCGATGCATCCTGATGACTACAAATCCCGGCGACCTCGTTCTCGATCCCACCTGTGGCTCCGGCACCACCGCCTACGTCGCCGAGAAGTGGGGCCGGCGTTGGATCACTATCGACACCTCCCGCGTCGCCCTCGCCCTGGCGCGAGCGCGGATCATGGGTGCCCGCTACCCCTACTACCTGCTGGCCGACAGCCGCGAGGGGCAGCGCAAGGAGGCCGAGGTCACCCGCACCACCCCTTCGCAGGCGCCCACCCAGGGCAACATCCGGCAGGGTTTTGTCTATGAGCGGGTGCCCCACATCACTCTCAAGTCGATCGCCAACAACGCCGAGATCGATGTCATCTGGGAGAGCTTCCAAGAGAAGCTCGAACCGCTGCGCCACCAGCTGAACCAGCAACTCGGCGAGAGCTGGGAGGAGTGGGAGATTCCGCGCGAGGCGGGGGAGGATTGGCCCAAGAAGGCAACGCAGGCCCATGCCGCCTGGTGGGAGGAGCGCATCGCCCGCCAGCGGGAGATCGACGGCTCAATCGCCGCCAAGGCCGACTTTGAATACCTCTACGACAAACCCTACGAGGACAAATCCAAGGTTCGCGTCGCCGGCCCTTTCACCGTCGAGAGTCTCTCGCCCCATCGCCTCCTCGGCGTGGACGAGAACGAAGAGCTGATCGGGATTGAGGATCGCGGCGGCGCCGGCGAGCTGGCGGCGGAGTTCACCGACGAGCGGGCCGACTTCGCTCAGATGGTTCTGGAAAACCTCAAGACGGCCGGCGTGCAACAGGCCCACAAGGAAGACAAGCTCACCTTCACCTCGCTGCGCGGCTGGCCTGGGCGCTACATCTGCGCCGAGGGGCGCTACCGCGAGGGGGAGAGCGAGACCAGCCCCGAGAAGCGGGCCGGGATCTTGATCGGCCCCGAGTTCGGTACCGTCTCCCGGCCCGACCTGGTCGCCGCCGCTCGCGAGGCGGGCGAAGCCGGGTTCGACGTGGTGGTCGCCTGCGCCTTCAACTATGACGCCCACGCGGCCGACTTCGCCAGCCTCGGCCGCATCCCGATCCTGAAAGCCCGAATGAACGCCGACTTGCACATGGCCGACGAACTCAAGAACACCGGCAAGGGCAACCTCTTTGTCATCTTCGGCGAGCCGGACATCGAGATTCTCGAAGCACGAGGCGAGGCGGCGCAGAGCGGCCAGATCCAGGTCAAAATCCGCGGCGTGGACGTCTTCCACCCCAACACCGGCAAGATCGAAAGCGACGGCGCCGAGGGGATCGCCTGCTGGTTCATCGACACCAACTACAACGAAGAGAGCTTCTTCGTGCGCCACGCCTACTTCCTCGGCGCCAGCGATCCTTACAAGTCCCTCAAGACGACCCTCAAGGCCGAGATCGACCCCGAGGCCTGGGCAACGCTCAAGAGCGACACCTCGCGCCCCTTCGACAAGCCGGAATCGGGGCGCATCGCGGTCAAGGTGATCAACCACCTGGGCGATGAGGTGATGAAGGTCTACAAGGTCGACTGATGGAGTTTCGCATCGCGGCAACTTTCACCGACAGCTTGGCCAAACTCGGGGGCGAGGAACAAAAGGCTGTCAAGACCACCGCCTTCGACCTCCAGCTCAACCCGGCCAACCCGGGAATGCGCTTTCACCGACTCGACGGCGCCAAAGACCCCAAGTTCTGGTCCGTACGGGTGAGCCGGGACCTGCGGCTGATCGTCCATCGCAGCGACTCCAACCTGCTGCTGTGCTACGTCGGCCATCACGACGATGCCTACCGTTGGGCCGCGCGGCGTAAGATCGAGCGCCACCCAAAGACCGGCGCGGCGCAGTTGGTGGAAATCCGAGAGCTGGTGCGCGAGGTCGTGGTGACCAGCTACGTGGCGGAAGAGCCGGAAAGGCCGCCCAAGCCGGAAAGGCCGCCCAAACCGGCTCTCTTCAGCCGCTTCTCAGACGAGACGCTGCTCAGCCACGGCGTGCCGCTGGAGTGGCTCGCCGACGTGCGCGAGGCGACCGAGGATACCCTCTTCGATCTCGCCGAACACCTCCCCCAGGAAGCCGCCGAGGCCCTCCTCGACCTGGCCACCGGCACCGTCGCCCGCAGGCCGGTCCTCGCTGGCACCATCGACCCCTTCGACCACCCGGACGCCCAGCGCCGCTTCCGCCTGCTCGACAACGTCGAAGAACTCGAGCGGGCGCTCGACTACCCGTGGGAGAGGTGGGCCATCTTCCTCCACCCGGATCAGCGTCAGCTGGTGGAGACCGACTTCTCTGGCCCGGCGCGGGTGGCCGGCTCGGCGGGGACCGGCAAGACGGTGGTGGCGCTGCATCGCGCCGTACATCTGGCGCGCAGCCGGCCCGAGGCGCGCGTGCTCCTCACCACCTTCTCTGATCCTCTGGCCTCGGCGCTACGCACCAAGCTATTCCGCCTCCTCGGCCGCCAGCCCCGCCTCGCCGAGCGGCTCGAAGTCTACTCCTTGGAGGCGATCGCCCGCCGGCTCTACAAGTTCAATCTGGGGCGCTTTGAGATCGCCAGCGAAGAGGTCATCCAGGAGCTGATCTCCACGGCCGCCGCCGATGCTGATGCCACTGCTGATGCCACTGCTGATGCCACTGCTGATGCCAAGGCCCCGCGATTCTCACCCCGCTTCCTCCTGGCCGAGTGGCACCAGGTGGTCGACGCTTGGCAACTCTCCACCTGGGAGGAGTACCGCACCGTGCAACGGCTAGGCCGCAAGAAGCGGTTCAGCGAGAACCAGCGCCAGCCGGGTTGGGCGATCTTCGAGCGCGTTCGCCAAGGGCTCGACGAGCGCGGTTTGATCACCGAGCCGCAACTCTTCACCCGTCTCGCCGACCACTTTCGCCAGGTCGAGCACCCACCCTTCGAGTACCTGGTGATCGACGAAGCGCAAGATGTCAGCGTGGCCCAGCTGCGCTTTCTCGCCGCCATGGGCCAGAACCGGCCCGACAGCCTCTTCTTCGCCGGCGACCTCGGCCAGCGCATCTTCCAACAACCCTTCTCGTGGAAGAGCCTCGGGGTCGATGTGCGCGGCCGCTCCCATACCCTACGGATCAACTACCGCACCTCCCACCAGATTCGCGCCCAGGCGGATCGCCTCTTAGAGCCCGAGCTGCACGACGTGGACGGCATCGCCGAGAGTCGCCGCGGCACCCTCTCGGTCTTCAACGGGCCGCCACCGGGAGTCGAGGTGGTCCCCTCACCGGAGGCGGAGAGCACCCTCGCCGGCCACTGGATCGCAGCGCGGATCGAGGAGGGGATCAAGCTCCACGAGATCGCGATCATCGTGCGCTCCCCGGCGCAACTGCCTCGCGCTCGCCGGGCGGCCGAGCAGGCGGGCGTGGCGGCGGTGGAGCTGAACGACACCTTGGAAACCCAAGAGGATCAGCTCTCGCTGTGCACCATGCACCAAGCCAAAGGGCTCGAATTCCGCGGCGTGGCGGTGCTCGCCTGCGACGAAGAGATCCTCCCCCTACAAAGCCGGATCGAAACCGCCGCCGAAGAATCCGACCTGGACGAGATCTACAACTCCGAACGCCACCTGCTCTACGTCGCCTGCACCCGAGCCCGCGACCATCTGCTGGTTTGCGGCGTGGCGCCGGGATCGGAGTTCCTGGAAGATCTAACGGCCCGTCCCTAGAAGCGATGCGCGAGCCGATGGCCCACATAGCATCTGGCAATCGGGAACGGGGATCTAAGATGTCAGCGGGCTGACGCCACGACAGATGTCACTTCGGTGATGCGATCATCTATTCGACACGGTCTTGTCAGCGTGGCATCGTGGTCCAATGATCGCCCGCCACCTAACTCCCAAAGCCGGAGAAGGTAGAGTCGACGGCGGGCGCGGTGGCTGTAGGTCGGGCCTATCTGTTACTCGTCCTTTCGGTTGCGAGTGCCTCAGTATCCTGACCCTG
>QIHU01000552.1 GCA_003231035.1 Acidobacteriota bacterium | reverse complement strand
GTCGGTCTCCTCCTGGCGTCACTGCGCCGTTGGTTAACTGCCATGCAGGATGCCATGGCAGGGAGGCCGACCGACTCATCCCATCTGACACCCGTGTAGATTCGGTTTGAGCTAGCCTGCTAGCATCCGGCGACCGGAGTCGGCTGCTTGAGCCGCTCTAGCCTAGCCAGATCTAGCGAGGAGACTTCACCATGTTCGATGGTCTACAGGACAAGCTACAGGGCGTTTTCAAGACCCTGCGCGGCGAAGGCCGAGTTACTGCCGAAGTGTTGCAGCAGGCGTTGCGCCAGATTCGTTTGGCCTTACTTGAGGCGGATGTCCACATCCGTGTGGTCAAGCCGTTCATCACCCGGATCCGCGAGCAAGCGCAAGGACAAGAGGTTTTGGCGAGTCTCAATGGGGCTCAGCAGGTCATCAAGATCGTTCACGAGGAGTTGATCGCTCTACTGGGTGATCCCGGAGCCGAGCTTCGGTTGGACGGCAAACCGACGGTGGTGCTACTTGCCGGCTTGCAGGGCTCGGGTAAGACGACCACTAGCGGCAAGCTTGCGAGGCGGCTTAAGGAGCAGGGACGCCATCCGATCCTGGTTGCCGCTGACCTCCAGCGTGCCGCCGCGGTCGAGCAATTGCAGCAGGTCGGCGCGGGTATCGATGTGCCAGTCATTTCGCCGAATCCGGGAGAGAGTGTTCTGGATTTGGGGCCGCGTGCCATCAAGGTCGCCCGTGATTTGGGTCACGATGTGGTGATCGTCGACACCGCCGGTCGCTTGCACGTCGACGAAGCGTTGATGACCGAGCTCGAAAGTCTAGTGAGCTTGTTGCAGCCGAGTGAGTTGCTCTTCGTTGCCGATGCCATGACCGGCCAGGACGCGGTGCGCAGTTCCGAGCAGTTCGCCGCCTCGTTGCCGTTGACCGGAGTCATTCTCACCAAGCTCGACGGCGACAGCCGCGGCGGCGCCGCGCTCTCGGTGCGCACTGTGGCCAAGGTGCCGATTCGCTTCGTCGGCGTGGGGGAGAAGGCGGATGAGTTGGAGCTCTTCCAGCCCGATCGCATGGCGTCGCGCATGCTCGGCATGGGGGATGTTCTCTCGCTGATCGAAAAGGCCGAGCGCGGTCTCGACAAGACGGAGACGGAGCGGCTGGCCAAACGGATGGCGCGTCGCCAGTTCACCCTCGAAGACCTTCGCGATCAACTGCGCCAGATCCGCCGCATGGGCCCGCTGTCTCAGGTGATGGAGATGTTGCCTAAAGCCGGGCCGCTGAAAAACCTCAACGCATCCTCTGTCGACGACAAGCAGTTGCACAAGATCGAGGCGCTGATCAACTCGATGACGCCGCAAGAACGGCGACACCCACGAGTCCTCAACGGCAGTCGGAAAAAGCGTATCGCCCGAGGGTCCGGTAACACGGTAGCCGACATCAACCGGCTGCTCAAACAGTACAAGCAGATGCAGAAGATGCTCAAGAAGGTCAAGGGCGGCTGGCTAGGTCGCGCCTTGGGAGGGAGATAGAGGGCTTTGCTTGCTCGCCGCTTTCTGGTACCCTCCGCCCTCCGCGCTTTGACGCCGCGACCGGGGTTCCCCTGCTCGGCCTTTGCGCTGTTCTTGAGAAAGTCGCACCTGAAGAAATTATCGGAGGTCTCACAACCATGCTGAAGATTCGCCTTCGGCGCATGGGCAACCGCAATCGCGCCTTCTATCGCGTTGTGGTGTCGGATTCGCGCAAAGTTCCCACCAGTTCGGTCGTCGAAGAGCTGGGTCACTACAACCCGGTAAAAAAGCCGGTCGCACTCGAGCTCGATCGCGACCGCGTTCAGTACTGGGTTGATCGCGGAGCTCAAATGTCTCCCACCGTCAAGAATTTGGTCGACCGTGTCTGATCTCAACACGGCGGCCCACGACGATCTGGCCAAGGTCCTGGAACGGCTTGTCGACGAACCGGAAGGGATGAAGATCGAGGCGGTACCGATGCGGCGCGCCACGATCTTCGAGGTCGACCCGGCCCCGGACGATGTCGGTAAAGTGATCGGTCGCCGTGGCCGAGTGGCGCGTGCTCTGCGGGTACTCCTCGATTGTCGTGGAGATGTCGAGGGCGCGCAGTATGGCCTCGAAATCATCAGCGACTGACGGTCGATCTCAGCCGCTGCCCGACCGCGTGGTGGTCGGTTTTATCCGTCGGCCTCACGGGATTCGGGGGGAGTTGGTGGTCGAACCGCTCTCCGAGGTTCCCGGCCGCTTGGCTTCTGGCGCTGAACTGATCGCGCTGAGCGCCGCCGAGCGCCACTTGGGCGCGCTTCGAGTGACCGGGAATCGACCGTTCAAGGGGGTCGTGTTGCTACGCTTTTCCGGCGTTGACGACCGGAACAAGGCGGAGGAGTTACGCGGCGCCACTCTTGAGATTGAGCGTAGCGCCGTCCCTCCGGCGGCCGCGGGGAGCTACTACTTCTACGAATTGGTCGGTTGCCGTTGTTTTGACAAGAGGGCGGGTGACCTCGGTGTCGTGGTTCGTCTCAGCGAGGATGGCGGTGGCCATCTTCTGTGGCTCGAAAACGACGACGAAGTGCTCCCGGTGCCACTGGTGACTAACTTTCTGGTAGCGGTGAATGTCGCCGCCGGACGGATCGATTTCGACCTTCCGCCGGGGCTGATCGAAACATGCAGATCGACGTCCTAACAATCTTCCCCGAACTCTTCGCCCCCTTCCTCACCACCAGCCTGGTGGGTAAGGCGTTGAGCAAGGGCTTGCTGGCGGTGAGGGTTCACGACCTGCGTCAGTTCACCCTCGATCGCCATCGCAGCGTGGACGACGAACCCTACGGTGGCGGAGGTGGGATGGTGATGACCGCGCAGCCTTGGTTCGACGCGGTACGCGAGGTCACGGCTCAGGCCATGGCGCGCTCGGCGGCCCCGGATGCTCGCCCGCCTCGGCGCATTCTCCTCTCACCGCAGGGCAAGAGGTTAGACGAAGCCGGCGTGCGTCGGTTGGCCAAGGCTGGAGATTTGTTGCTCCTTTGCGGCCGCTACGAAGGGGTCGACGAGCGGGTGGTGGAGGCGATCGTCGACGAGGAACTCTCGATTGGCGATTTCGTCGTCTCAGGAGGCGAGCTGCCCGCCATGGTGCTGATCGAGGCACTCTCTCGGCAGGTACCGGGGGTGGTCGGCCTGGCGGATTCCGTGGAAAAGGACAGCTTCCGCGACGGCCTGCTGGACTACCCGCACTACACTCGCCCGGCGGAGTTTGAAGGACGCGGTGTTCCGCCGGTGCTGGTCTCCGGCGATCACGCGGCCATCGACCGCTGGCGGCGCCGGCAGGCCTTGGGGGCCACCTTGAAGAAACGACCCGAACTCCTTGAGAGCGCCGAGTTGAGCGAGCAGGATCAGCGCTGGCTCGAAGAGTTGGGTCGAGAAGAAGAGGGTGGGTAAGGATCCAACTCTTGCGGTCGAGCCCACCCTTGGGACATAATCGCGAGCCCGCGTTCCAAACGCGCCAGAATTGAGAATCCAGGCCGTGAATCCCATGGCCATTCGTTGGTACACAGTCGAGGTTACTCCGCCATGATCGAGCTACAGCAGGTTGAAAGCGCCTATTTGCGCAGCGACACACCGGAATTCCGTTCCGGTGACACGGTGAAGGTTCACGTCCGCGTTGTGGAAGGTAACAAGCAGCGCATCCAGATCTTTCAGGGAGTTGTGATTGCCCGTCGCGGCGGTGGCACTCGGGAGAGCTTCACCGTCCGTAAGATCTCCGGTAGCGTGGGTGTTGAGCGCATTTTTCCGCTCCACTCGCCGGTGATTGACAAGATCGAAGTGGTTCGCTTGGGCCGAGTCCGGCGCGCCAAGCTCTACTACCTACGCAACTTGCGTGGACGTGCGGCGCGCATCGAAGAGCGCCGCGTCGACCGTAGCAAGAAGTAGAAGACAGGAACGACCAGTCGAGCTGTGTGGGCGGTTCGGCTGCGGTGCACCAGGCCACGGACTAGGGAGGGTTTAGCCTCAGTGATAGAGCTGTTCGCAGAAGCCTATCGCTTGCGCCTGATGCGTGGGCTAGAGGAACTCCTCACTTGTAGCGGTGACTTTGAACGGATCGCGGGGGTGGACGAGGTTGGCCGGGGCGCACTCGCTGGCCCGGTGGTGGCGGCGGCGGTGATTCCCAAACCGCACAGTGTGGTCCCGGGTGTGGATGACAGCAAACGCCTCTCCCCTGCCGCGCGCGAGAAGTTGGCGGTGGCCATTCGGCGCAATGCCCTGGCCTGTGCCGTGGTTGCCGTCTCACCGGCGCGGATCGATTGCATCAACATTTTGCAGGCGACCAAACGGGCCATGTGCAGTGCTCTCGAAGGGCTCGACCCGGCGCCCGATCTGGCAATCATCGATGCCGTGGGCCTGCCCTTGGCGCCGTGCCCGTGCTTGCCGGTGATTCGCGGTGACTCGGTCAGTTATGCTGTAGCCTGTGCCTCAATTCTCGCCAAAGTAGAGCGGGACCGGACGATGGTGGAACTTCACGACCAATACCCGCATTTCGAGTTCTGCTCGAACAAGGGCTACGGCGCCGCGGTGCATCTCGCGGCCCTGGCGGAGTATGGTCCGAGCCCACACCATCGGCTGACTTTCCGCTCCGTGCTACCGCGCCGCGGCGAGGGTGGAGCCGGCAACAGTGGTCACTCGGTAGGGAGGTTTGGTTGATGGTTGCGGGGCGGGAAAAGGTGATCCAGTTGGCGGAGCGCTACGTTTCGCGCGGCAAGATCCAGGCGGCGATCAAGGAGTACCGCAAGGTGCTCAAGAAGAATCCCCGCGACACCAGCACGCTCAATCGAGTCGGCGATCTCTACGCGCGGATCGAGCGTATCGACGACGCCGTGGGCCTCTTCATGCAGATCGCCGAGCAGTATGCCGACGAAGGCTTCCTGCTCAAAGCGATCGCCATCTTCAAGAAGATCATCAAGCTGGACCCGACCCGCTTGCCGGTCTACGAGCGACTGGCCGAGTTGTATCACCGGCAAGGGTTGGTCAACGAGGCGCGGTCTCAGTACCAGGTGCTGGCCGACTACTACGAAAAGCACAACGAGGAAGAGTCGGCGCTCGCCATCTTTAAGCGCATGGTGGAACTCGAACCGGAGAACCCCTCGCATCGAGCGAAGTTGGCGGACCTCTCACAGCGCCTGGGGCGGGTCGATGACGCGATCGGTCAGTACAAGGCGGTGGCGGAGCAGATGCTCAGTGAGGGCCACTTCGACAAGGCGAGTCGGGTCTACGAGCGGGGTCTCGAACTGGAGAGCGACAACATCGGCTTCATCACCGACGCGGTCCTCAAACTCAAGGAAGCGGGGCAAGCCGAGGCAGCGCAACGGCTACTGACCCGGGCGGTCGAGCGCAACCCGCGGGCTGAACAAGTCGCCCGCCTGCTCGGCCAAGGAGAGCCGGAGGCGGAGATCTTCCTCGAAGTGGAGGACGGTTTTATCCCGCCGGGACTGGCTACCGATCTCCCCGATTCAGCGACCATGGAAGTGCCCCCGCCGGAAGTCAGGGCGCCGGAAGTCAGGGCGCCGGAGTTCACCGCGCCGCCATCCGAGGATGCTCCTCATGAACTCGTCGAGCCCGCCGCCACCCTGGAGCAGCCAGTGGACTCGCCAGAGTCCACCGCGCCGCCGCCGGCGGCTACTGTCGATCTCTCGGAAGTTAATCTCGACTTTGATCTGGACGACGAGGTTTTCTCCTTCGATCTAGAAGACGACTCTCAGCCAGCGAGCCAAGTCCTGCCGCCATCGGACTGGGTCGCGTCTGGCGAGGGTGCCCCCCCCAGTCCAGCGGAGACAGCGCCAGAGGAGGAGGTTGAAGAGTTCGAACTCGACCTCGGCGAGCTGGCTGAAGCGGCGGCGGAAGTCAGCAAACAGGTAGAGCCACAGATCGACGACCTGGTGGCCGAATCGGAGGTTCTCGCCAAGTACGGTCTGTTCAAGAAGGCGCAGGAGCGGTTGAAGCTGGTCTTTGCCCAAGACGCGAACCACTTGGGTGGCCTCGCGGTCTTGCTGTCGGTGGAGCTCGAGATCGGTCGCAAAGAGGCGATTCTCGAAGTGGCGAATCAGATGGCCGAGATCGTCGCGCAAACGGGAGAGAGCACCCTATGGGAAGGCTCACTGGAGCAGCTCGAGCGCGCCGGATATGTGTTTGAAGATGGCCAGATCTTGCCCGCGCTGGAGGGAGCCGCCCGCCCCGCGCGGAGCAAACCGAAGCGGGACGATCCACCCGCCAAGAAGGCCAAACGGGCAAAACACCGCACGCCAGCGCAGGAACTCGATCAGATCGTGGCCTCTCTCGACGTGACGCCACTCCCCGCGCGCCACTCCGCTTCCAAGCTGCCACCGGCAGCGCCGGTGTCGCCGGAACCGCCGCCAGTTGTTGCTACTCCGTCGGCTGCCACGGCGCCGCCGGCTCCCACCGCCCCGCCGAATTCTCCGAAGGTCACCGGTGCCCAACTGGACGAGAGCATGAGTTGGCTGGATGCCACGGCGCCCCAGGCGAACGCCGAGGCCAAAGAGGAGGTCTTCAGCGAAGAGCAAGAGTTCTTCGACCTGGCCGCCGAACTGGAGCAGGAGCTGAGCGCCGAAGGCAACCTCGGTAGTGACAATCTCTTGGCTCACCCGCAAGAACAGACCTTGGAAGAGATCGTCGAGGGCTTCAAGCGTGGAGTGGCCGAGAACCTCTCCGCGGAAGACTACGAAACGCACTTCAACCTTGGAATTGCCTACTGTGAGATGGGATTGCTCGATGAGGCGATCGGCGAGTTCCAGCTGGCCGCCAAGGGCGATGGCCGCTTGGTGGAATGCGCCTCGATGCTCGGCCTCTGTTTCCTCGACAAAGGGCTGCCGGAGCTAGCGATCAAGTGGTACAGCCGCGGCCTCGAAGCGCCCGGGGTCACGGAAGAGGCGACGCTAGGGCTGATGTACGATCTGGGCAACGCCTACCTTCGCTTTGGCGCCCGCGAGGCAGCCTACGAGACGTTCGTCGAGATCTACGGCATCAGCACCCACTACCGCGATGTCGTCGCCAAGCTCGCGGAGCTTGCGCCCTAGCGCGGATTATTCACCACGCTTCGTCGCTGCCCGGAAGTTCGTAGCGTTGGGTAAGATCTCGGTATGAAAAGTGACCACGGAATCTTCTGGGTGATCGGGCTGCTGGTGGCGGCGGGCTTGCTGGTCATCGTCTTCTTCCCGCAGGCCAAGGAGCGCTTGGCGCCCGAGCTGCGCCAGGCTTGGGTTGCGGTGGAGCCGGCGGGCAGTGGAGTGGCAACGGTGGGGCCGGTGGAGATCGAGGCGGGGAGCTCCTTCACCCTGCATGCGGTGCTCGAAGCGCGGGGGCGCCAGGGACCGATCTACTACACCGAGGCTCCGGCCCTGGCATTCGGCGATCGTCGGGTGGCTCCCGAAGCGCTGCGCCGCTGGGATCGGCTGCAAGAGGCGCGTTTTCTTTGGCTGACCGTCGAAGGGGCGGTACCCTATTTGAAACTCAAGAAAGCGGAAGATTTCAGCCGTCTACGGTGGACCGAGTTTCTGCACTTGGACTGGCCGAGCAGCTGGTCGATTCCCGGCATCATCGATGCGGCCAACGGTCGTCAACTGGAACATCGCCACGCCGTCAAACCGCGCTTCGGTACCCAGCGCTACCAAGTGCGCATCGAACTCTACGACTCGGATCGTCAGATGATCCCGACGACCCGCTTCAGCTCCTGGGGCGGAGATCAGCTACCGGCGCGGGTCACGGAGTTCTCGACCGTCTACGCCGCGGAACCGGGAGGGGCCGCCCCGGCCTCGCTCTACTTTGGCTTGACTCACGTTGAACTACCCACCAGTGCCAGAGATTTGCTCGCCGAGATGACCGGGTTGACTCGCCAGAGGTTGGCCTATGAGCGGTTGCCGCTACTGGCCCACCTGCTGGAGTCGGCTGGCACCTCTGTCGACCAGCTGACCTGGCGGCGGGTCGACTTGGCGGCCGGTCCGGTTTGGGGCGACGGCAACGGGGCAGTGGCTGGCGGCGACTTGCTCCAGGTCGGTCAACGCTGGGTGGTGCTCTACCGCGATGAGGATGGCGACGCGGTGCTGAGCGGCGGCGACCTCTGTCTCGACTTCGCCACCGGCGCGACGATTCGCCCATTGGATGAGGTCTTTATCGGCAATGGCGAGGTCGAGGTGGCACGGCTCGGGACCACGGGGGCGTGATCGTGCGTGATACCCTGCGCTGCCTATGAGCACCCAGGAAATGCAAGTCATCACTCTAATCCCCGGCGACGGGATCGGACCTGAAGTCACCGAAGCCACGGTCCGAGTTCTCGACGCCGCGGGCGCCAACTTCGAATGGGATCGCCAGGTCGCTGGCATCGAAGCGATGGAGAAGCATGGCGTGCCGTTGCCCGAGGAGCTTCTCGATTCGATTCGCCGCACCAAAGTGGCGCTCAAGGGGCCGGTGACGACCCCGGTCGGCAAGGGTTTTAGGTCGGTCAACGTGCAACTGCGCCAGGCTCTGACCCTCTACGCCAACGTCCGCCCGGCTCGCACCTTGCCGGGTGTGAAGTCGCGCTACGACAACGTCGATCTGCTGATTTTTCGCGAGAACACCGAGGGCCTCTACAAGGGAATCGAACACACGGTGATTCCGGGCGTGGTCGAAAGTATCAGGATCATTACCGCCGAGGCCTCGGAGCGGATCGCCCGCTTTGCCTTCGAGTGGGCCGGCCGCGAAGGACGCCAGCGGCTGACCGCGGTCCACAAGGCCAACATCATGAAACTTTCAGACGGCCTCTTCCTGGAGAGCTTCCGCAAAGTGAGCGCGGACTATCCCGACCTGGAAGCGGACGACCGCATCATCGACGCGCTGTGCATGCACCTAGTGAAGGCACCGGAGCAGTTCGATGTTCTGGTCTTGCCCAACCTCTACGGCGATATCGTCTCCGACCTGTGTGCAGGACTGGTCGGTGGCCTGGGGGTGACGCCGGGGGCGAATATCGGCCTAGAGAGCGCTGTCTTCGAGGCGGTGCACGGTAGTGCGCCGGACATTGCCGGCCAGAACATGGCCAATCCACTGGCCTTGATTCGATCGGCGGTGATGATGTTGCGCCACTTGGAGCGGCCTGAGTTGGTCGACCGCGTGCGCGGTGGTCTTTGGGACACGATCATCAACAAGAAAATCGTCACCCGCGATCTCGGCGGTACCGCCTCGACCATCGAATTCACCGACGAAGTGGTCCGCTCGATCGATTCCGGCGCCGCGCGGCCGTAACTCAAAATCGCGGCACGGGGAAAAGTCTTCGCCATGAGCCGATCGCTGTTTGATGACCAAGAGAGCCCGCCTGGCGAGAGAGGGCCGGCCTCGATTGCCTGCCCGAGGCACTGGCTGGAACCCGCTTCCACCAGCCGACTGAACACGGGTTCGAGGCGAAACTCAAGGGACGGCTGGAGCGCTTCCAGCAGCTCCGCGCTAACCCTTCGCCGCCGCTTCCAGAGCCTTGATCACCGAGTTCTTGGTTAGCACCTCGCTGAACACATACGGCTCCGCGCCGGGACGGTAGAGGACGTAGAACGGGATTCCGTAACGGCCGTGGCTGGCCAGGAAGTCGGCGATCTGAGGGTTGCTGTTGGTCCAGTCGGCGCGCATCATGACGACGTCGTATTTTTGGACGGCGCCCGCGATCGTTTCGGTGTTGAGGATCAGCCGTTCGTTGACCTTGCAGGTGAAGCACCAGTCGGCGGTGACGTCGACGAAAACCAGCCTGCCTTGGCGGGCTAGCGCTTCCGCTTGGCCTTGGTCGAACTCGACCCAGTCGATCTGGTCGGACTGGCTCGCCGAGACCGGAAGCCAAAGGATGAGGCCAATGGTGGCGACGGCGGCGATCAGGGCCAGCCTCTTGCCTCCGGCCGTGGTGCCGCGGTGACGCAGCCAGACGAAGAGGGAGAGGAGCAGAAGTGCACCTTGAATAAAGGCCAGCTGCTCAGAGGGGATCTGTGCCGCCAATACATACAGCAACCACACCGCGGCGCCAGCGAGAAGGAACCCCATGACGCCTTTGAAGGTGTCCATCCAGGCGCCTGGCTTGGGCAAGAAGTTGGCGGCTCCAGGGAAGACCGCGAGGGTTAGGTAGGGCAAGGCCATACCGATCCCGATGGCAGTGAAGACGGCGAGAATAGTGACCGCCGACTGGCTGAGCGCGAAGCCGATCGCGACACCGAGGAACGGCGCGGAGCATGGAGTCGCCATCAAAGTGGCAAAAAGGCCGGAAACAAAGTGACCGCCGATTCCCTCGCGCGGCCCGGAGCTTCCGGCCCGGGCTAGCGCTTGCGGCAGCGGGATCTCGAAGAGACCCCAAAGGTTGAGGCAGAAGAGGAGGATGACCACCGTCAAGCCGGCGACAAAGAGGGGGTTTTGAAACTGAACCCCCCAGCCGGCGGCGCTACCCGCCTCTTTGGCGGCGATGGCGGCTAAGGCCAGAGCCCAGAACGAGAAGAGGATTCCAGCCGCGGTAGCCAAGGCGCCGATGGTGACACTGCGGCGCCCTTCGCCGGCGCTGCGCACCAGCCCGAACACCTTCAGTGAGAGGACGGGCAAGACGCAGGGCATGGCGTTGAGGATGAGGCCACCGATCAACCCCACGAAGAGAAAGCTCCACAGACTTCGTGCCGGAGTGGGGGCGGCGATGGCGTCACCCCTGCTGTCTTGGTCTGCGCTGCCGTCTACCGGCTCGAAGGCCAGGGCGTTCGCCGCTTGGCCACCGGGGCCAATGGTCAGAGTCACCTCCTTGTCGACATCGATCGGAGGCAGGCAACTCTCATCATCGCAGGCTTGGTAGCCGAGTTGCGTTCGCAGCTGGATGGGGCCTGGCGGCGTGTCAGCGGGGATTTGCAGCTCAGCGAGGATGCGGATCTCGCCCTCGTAGACGGAGAGCGGTTGGTCCCAAAAGGAGAAGGTCAGCAACTTGCCGGGCGGGTAGGTCATCACCGGCTCTGGCCAGCCCTCGGGCGGCTTCACCTGCCAGGTGGTGGCGATGAAATTCTCGTCGCTGGGTTGATTGCTGTTGACATGCCAGTGCGGTTCGATGGTGACCACGGCGGCGATGCGCGCGGTCGAGCCCGGTTCGTACGCGGTCCGGTCGGCGACCACTTCGAGCTTCGCTTTTTCTAGAAAGCCGAGAGGCTGCGCCTGCAGCGAGGTGGCGAGGAGGGCAAACGCGAGGAGGAGAAGAGCCGTGGGTCGTCGATCGACATCGACACTAGAGAAATTCATCGGCGGCCTCACTGGCGGAGCTGGTGGAAGCTTAATTTTCATGGCTGGATTCGGTGGCCGGTCGCAGGGCGGTAGTGTACGGGGGGCGACCGGTTGCAGCGAACTCTACTACGTCTTTCGGCGTTCGCCGGATCGGGGGGTTGGCGCGTTCAGCTGGCGTAGAATCTCCTCCACGACTTCCCGCGGTGCCAGCCCATCGGTGGTGATAGCTTCGAACTGGCCGTACCCTTCGCGGCGCTGGGCCAGGAGCTGCTCGATTCGGGACTCAGGCCGTGCCACGGCGAGCAGCGGCCGGCGATCCGGGCTAGAGCGAATCCGGCGCAGAATCTCCGCCGCCGCGGCGTGGAGGCAGAAAACCCTAGCGCCTCGGCAGAGCAAGGCTGCGTTGTCGCCGTCGAGCATCAGCCGGCCTCCAGTGGCGATCACGCGATGACTGCATTTGGCCAGCTCGCGGGCTGCCTCGGTCTCGAGCTGGCGGAAAGCCGCCTCGCCCTTCAGTTCGAAAATCTCAGCCACGGAGCAGCCTTGGTGTTCGACGATCCAAGCGTCGGTATCGACAAACTCCCAGCCGAGGCGCCGCGCCAGCCGTTCGCCGACGGTGGTCTTGCCGGTTCCCATGAAGCCGGTGAGGACGATGTTTCTTGGTGGCGGTATCAGATGCTGGCTCAACAGATCTCCAAGGTGGCCATGAACCGCGCGTGGTGGGCTCGTGAGGCAAACGATATACCGCGGGTGCGGCCTATTGAAAGCCGGTCCGCACGCGTCCAACCGAGGCTAACGACTCTGGTACGATCCACCCATGAAACTAGCGCAACGAGTTGGCCGAATTGGGGAGTCGGCCACGCTCGAGGTCTCGAGGCGAGCCAAGGCTCTCAAGGCGCAGGGTGAGGAGGTTTTCGACCTTAGCGCCGGCGAGCCCGACTTCGATTCGCCGAAAGTCGTGGTTGAGGCGGCACGTCGGGCGTTGGCCGAAGGCAAGACTCGCTACACCGACGGACGGGGAATTCCCGAGCTTCGTCAGGCCTTGGCGAAGAGGTTCGCTCGCCAGAATGGCGCAGCCTGGTCCCAGGATCAGGTACTGATTACGGCCGGCGCCAAGATGTCGCTGTTCGAGTTGTTCATGGCTCTGGTTGACGGTGGTGGCAAGGTGGTCATGCCGAGTCCGTACTGGGTGAGCTTCCCCGAGCAGGTACGTTTCGCTGGCGGCGAGCCCGTCATGGTTCCGATGCGTGCCGAAAGGGGTTTTGCGATTGAAGCACAGCCGTTGATCGAGGCCATCGACGCGAAGACCCGGGCCGTCTTGATCAACTCTCCCGGCAATCCCACCGGTGGACTGATCGCCGCCGAGGAGCTGCGCATTCTGGCGCAAGCTTGCCGCGATCGTGGCATTGTGCTGATCGCCGACGAAACCTATGAGCGCTTGATCTACGGAGACAAGAGCCACGCTAGTGTCGCCTCTCTAGCCGCCGAGATGGAGGAGACGGTCGTGCTCGTCGGATCGTTCTCGAAGACTTACGCCATGACTGGCTGGCGGATCGGCTATGTTCTCGGCCCCGTGCCCTTGCTCAAGGCACTGACCAAGATCCAGAGTCACTCGACTTCGAACCCGACCACCTTCGCCATGTACGGTGCCCTAGCGGCGCTTGCCGAAGCGGAAGAGGATGTGCTGGCGAATTTGGCCGAGTTTGCCGCCCGGCGCACCCTGTTGGTCCAACGGCTCGGCAAGGTTCCCGGTGTGACCTGTGCCTCGCCGGATGGCGCTTTCTATGCTTTTCCGAATGTCTCGGCCCACTTTGGTCCCGGTAGGACCGATTCCATCGAGTTGGCCAAGTACCTCTTGGAGGAAGTGCGGGTGGCCGTGGTTCCCGGCGCGGCGTTCGGCAGTCCAGACAACATCCGACTCTCCTTCGCCTGCTCGCGCGAGACGCTGACCCGCGCTCTGGATCGCATGGCGGAAGCGTTGAGTCGCTAGTTCAGTTCTCTTCTTCCATTCATGTTCGGAGGCTCACTATGAAACCGACCGCACTTCGCCTTGGTGCCCTGGCACTTTCCGTAGTTCTGTTGGCTGGTTGGACTTTGGCTTGTACCGAAACAGCGCGCCACGGTGGCTCGGATGAGTTTCCCGTCACGGTCGATGGGGCCCAGGAATTTGCTCAGCAGTCTCAAAGTACCCTGCTCGACCTGATGGTCGAGGGAGGCCGAGCCGAGTGGGTGAAAGCGACCTACATCACCGAGGACACGCAGGCTCTGGCGGCGGCGGCGAACGAAGAGATCACCGCCGCCAGCGTGCGCATGGCCAAAGAGGCGGCGCGCTTTGACGACCTCGATCTTTCCTACGACACGCGCCGCCAGCTGGCCTTGCTGAAGCAGGCTCTGACTCTACCGGCGCCCTCCGATCCCGAGAAGACGGCGGAGGTGGCCCGGCTGGCCGCGAGTCTCGACTCGGCTTTCGGAACCGGCAAATACTGCCGCACCGACGAAGACTGCTTGACCTTGGACGAGATGATTCTGACCATGGCGACGAGCCGTAACCCGGATGAATTGCTCGAACTATGGAGCGGTTGGCGGCAGGTTTCGCCGCCGATGCGAGCCGACTTCGCTCGCCTGGTCAAGTTGGTCAACGAGGGCGCGGCCGAGTTGGGGTACAGCGATCTGGGGACCATGTGGCGCAGCAAGTACGACATGGAGCCGAACGATTTTTCGGCTGAGCTCGATCGGCTGTGGGATCAGGTGCGCCCGCTCTACGAGAAGCTGCACTGCCATGTGCGGGCCAAGTTGTCCGAGTCTTACGGTGCCGAGCAGGTACCGCTGGATCAGCCCATTCCAGCGCACTTGCTGGGCAACATGTGGGCCCAGACTTGGTCCAATGTCTACGATCTGGTGGCTCCCGCCGACGCCGATCCGGGCTACGACTTGACCCAGAGACTGGTGGCGTCCGGGATGGAACCGCGAGACATCGTGCGCGCTGGAGAGGCCTTCTTCTCCTCCCTCGGTTTCGATCCGCTTCCCGAGACCTTCTGGACCCGTTCCCAGTTCGTTCGTCCGAGGGACCGAGACGTCATCTGTCACGCCAGTGCCTGGAGCCTGGACTACCAGGACGATCTGCGGATCAAGATGTGCATCAGCATCAACGCCGAGGATTTCAACACGATCCACCACGAGCTGGGCCACAACTACTACCAACGGGCCTATAACGAGAAACCGCTCCTCTATCAAGACAGCGCCAACGATGGTTTCCACGAAGCGGTTGGCGACACCATCGCCCTTTCGGTAACGCCCAAGTATTTGGTCGAGATCGGCCTTCTGGATACGGTGCCCGATCCGTCCAAGGACATCGGCTTGTTACTCAATCAAGCCTTGGACAAGGTCGCTTTTCTTCCCTTTGGCTTGCTCATTGACCAGTGGCGTTGGCGGGTCTTCAGCGGCGAGGTGAGCCCGGACGAGTACAACGACGCGTGGTGGACTCTGCGCGAGCAGTACCAGGGCGTGCGCGCGCCGGTGGCTCGTGCCGTTGGCGATTTCGATCCTGGTGCCAAGTATCACGTGCCGGCCAACGTTCCCTACACTCGCTATTTCCTCGCCCACATCCTCCAGTTCCAGTTCCACCGTGCCCTGTGCGAGGTAGCGGGCGACGACGGCCCGTTGCACCGCTGTTCGATTTACGGCAACAAGGCGGCGGGTGAGAAGTTGATTGCGATGTTGGAGATGGGGGCTAGTCGGCCTTGGCCGGAGGCTTTGCAGGCGGTGACGGGGCAGACGGAGATGGATGCCACGGCGATTTTGGATTATTTCGCGCCGTTGTCGGAGTGGTTGGATGGGCAGAATGAGGGGCGTTCCTGCGGTTACTAAAGGGGGTGATCCATGGGCGCTGCCCGCTAGGGGGCGAGTCTGTCTCTCCCGCGCAGTGGCCGGGCGGCTGCGGGGCAGGTTGTTTGCCCTACGTGTCGGCTCTCTTCACGCTCCGGCGCAACTCACCCTTCGGGTTCAGACATTCACCTCCGCTTTGTGAAGAGAGCCGATCCGTGCCCTCCACTGGTTTGTGCCCGCAGCCTTAGGCCACTGCGCGGGAGAGACGGACTCTTGGGTGGAGTGTTTTATTCGTCCTCGCGCCTCGCTTCGCTCGACTCTCGGTACCGCTGTCCGGGGTGGGCCACTGAGACCTCGCCGCTTCGCGTCTCGGGGCACTACACGGGTGCTGAATGGAGCGCGCGAGCCGTCAGGCGAGCCCGGCCGCTTAGGCCGGACTCCTACGGGGTGAAAACCGAAAAATGACATTTTTTCGGTTGAGGGGGTTTCGGCGAGAAACCCCCATAAATAACAGGGCGGGGGGTGGTGGGGAATAGTGCTTCGGGTCCTTGCGTACAAGCACCATGTACAATGCTCAAAGAAACTTCGGGGAACTTACGGCCGGTGTGTTGATGCCGGGTCGCGGTCTTCTTTAAGGAGTTGACGATGGATGCGTGGTGGAGCGCTCTGGGCACGCCCGAGCAGGTCTTTTTCGGTATTGCCTTTGTCAGCACGGCGGTTCTCGTGGTGCAAGTGGCCTTGATGCTCTTCGGTATGGGCGACTTCGATATGGATGTCGACGGCGCCGATGGGCTCGACGCGCACGATACGGGTTTTGGCCTGATCTCGGTGCGCTCGGTTCTCGGCTTTCTCACCGGCTTCGGCTGGACCGGGGCCTTGGCCATGGACAGTGGCTTGGGGCTGGGGATCTCGTTGTTGCTGGCGATGGTGGTGGGTGGGTTGGCCATGGCCTCCATCGCCGCCCTCATGCGGTTACTCTACGGTCTGGGCGAGGAGGGGACTTTGGACTATGCCAATGCGGTGGGTGAGGTCGGTTCCGTCTACTTGCCGATTCCGGCGGCCATGGCGGGGTCCGGGCAGGTGGAAGTGCGGGTGCAGAGCCGGTTGCGCACCGTGCGCGCCTTTACGCGCAGCGAAGAGGCCTTGGAAAATCGCCGGCCGGTGAAGGTCGTTGGGGTGATTGACCAGCAAACGCTGTTGGTCGAGCCGCTAGAAATTGCAGGTCCCGAAGTTCGGACGAGCGAAGCAAATAAGGAGGATTGATCAATGGGATGGGTTATTGGCGGAGTTGTTCTTGTTCTTTTTCTCATGGTTATGGTCGGCGGGATTTTGCGACGCTACAAGCGTTGCCCATCGGATCAGATTTTGGTGGTCTACGGAAAGATCGGAGGTTCGGAAAAGGGTGGAATGTCGGCGCGGTGTCACCACGGCGGCGCGGCTTTCATTTGGCCAGTTTTTCAGGACTATTCCTTCCTGGATCTGACCCCGCTGCCGATCGACATCAAGCTCGAAGGGGCTTTGTCGCAGCAGAACATCCGGGTCAACACGCCGGCCACTTTCACCGTGGGAATTTCCACCGAGCCCGGAGTGATGGAGAACGCGGCGGAACGGCTGCTGGGGCTCGACCTCAAGCGCATTGCCGAGCTGGCCCGCGACATCATCTTTGGCCAGATGCGGGTGGTGATGGCGACCATGCCGATCGAAGAGATCAACGCCGATCGCGACAAGTTGATCGAGAACATCACCAACAGTGTCGAGGGCGAGCTCAAGAAGATCGGTTTGCGCTTGATCAACGTCAACATTCAGGACATCACCGACGAGTCGGGCTACATCGATGCTCTGGGTAAGGAAGCGGCGGCGCGGGCGATCAACGATGCCAAGGTCAAGGTGGCGGAGAAGGAGCGCGATGGCGAGATCGGTGCGGCGATTGCCGATCGCGACCGTCGTATCCAAGTCTCGCAAGCTTTGGCAACCGCGGTCGAAGGTGAGAACACGGCGAAGATTACCGTCGCGGCTTCCAACGCCAAGCGGCGTGAGCAGGAGGCGGAGGCCGAGCGCTTGGCCATCGCGGCGGAGAAGGTCAAGGCGGCGCAGGCTCTCGAAGAGGCGTACCGGGCGGAGGAGATCTCCGAGCGCCAGCGCGGTAAGCGAGAAGAAGCGACGCAGCGGGCCAACGTGGTGGTGCCGGCGTTGATCAAGAAAGAGGAGATCGAGGCGCTGGCCGAGGCCGAGGCCGAGCGGCAGCGGCGCACGAAAAAGGGTGAGGCGGATGGTTTGCGCTCCCTGATGGAGGCGGAAGCGGCCGGTTTGATGGCCATTCTGACCCAGAAGGCGCTGGGCTTCGACCGAATCGTACAGGCTGCTGGCGGGCGCCCGGAGTTGGCCTCGCTGTTGCTGGTCACCGAGCAGATGCCGAAACTGGTCGAAGAGCAGGCCAAGGCGATCGCCAACCTTAAGATCGACAACATCACCGTTTGGGATTCGGGGCGGGGCGCCAACGGCAAGACGGCGACCGCCGACTTTGTCTCCGGCATGGTGGGAGCACTCCCGCCCTTGCATGAGTTGACCAAGAACGTCGGTGTGACCTTGCCGGAGTTCCTCGGCCGCCTGGACGGTGGCGCGGCCGCCTCGAACGATGACGACGACGAGGGTGGCGATCAGGGTGGTGGTGCGGGCGGTGGCCCCTCGGGAGAATCCTCGACCGGCGGTGCCGGTAGTGGCGGGTCGCGCGCCGGTAGCGGCGGCGGCGGCGGTAGCGTCAGCCACACGGCGAAAGCCAGCGAAGAGCCGGTGAGCACGGAGATTCTCGACGACGCGCCATCCCCGGTGACTAGCGAGGACGAAGCGGCCAAGAAAGAGCCCATCGAGTGGGTCACGAAGTCCGCCGCCAAGGCTAGCAAGTCGGTCGCCAGAACCGAGCAGGGCAAGCAGGCCGAGCAGGCTGAACGTAGTGAAAATTCTGACCGGGACGGGCTTATCGGCTGGATGAAAGACAATACCGGCCTGTTGGCGGCTCTCGGCCTCGAATCGGACGGCCGTCTCGATGCTCCCAAGATCGAAGAGGTGGTCAAGACGGCACTAGATTGGGCTGGGCGAGCCTCCGATCCCAACGCCTCCTGGTACTACGTCCAGGATGGCAAATGGATTGGACCGCGCAATTGGTATCGTGTCCGCGAGGAAGCGAAAAACCAACCTGACCTGCCGGTCAACCTCGGCAGGGAGAAGAGTTGGCTTCCCTACGGAGTCATCGCTCGAGCCATGAGGAATCTCAATTGAAACTAGTTACCCACCAGAGCCGGTCCTCTCCACCTTGGATTGGCTCTCTCCTGCTCCTCGCCACCTCCTTTGCGCTACCGGTCGCGGCGCTAGGTGCCGAGGCCGCCACCACCGAGCCGGCCAAGATGGAACGGCTGGAAATTGTCGACCGCGCCATCGGCTTTCATGGTGGCCAGACCTACAGCAGTAGTCACACCTCCCTGACCATCTGCTCCAAGTCTGGCTGCTTCGACTTGAAGGCGACCGTTCAAGGTGACATCTTCGGTTACGAGGTCGAAGACCCAAAGCGGAGAGTGCGCTCGACCAACGATGCGGTGGTTCGGTTCGAGAATGGCAAATCAGTCGAGCTGGACGCGGAAGCGGCGCAACGCAACCGGGATTTCGTCAATGCCAGAATCTATTTCGCCTTCCTACCCTATCGGCTCAACGACGCCTCGGTATTCAAGCAGGATCTCGGGCTAGAGAAGTGGGGTGACCTCTACCTGCACAAGGTCAAGGTCACCTTCGCCGCCGGATCGAGCACCGACTCCGGTGATGCCTATCTCTACTGGTTCGATCCGGCGACAGCTCGCTTGGAGCAGTTTGCCTATAGCTACGGCACGGGCGAGGGCGCCGGCATCCGCTTCAGGAAGCTGAAGAACTACCGCCGCATTGGTGGCCTCCTCTTCTTCGACCAACAAAACCTGGGGTACGAGGCGCCGGATGTGGGTGTCGACATCATCACTCCGGCCTTCGTCGAAGACAAAATGCGAGAAGTCTCGAACGTAGTCCTCAGCAAGATCGAGGTCCGCGAGGTCTTTATTGGCGACATCGACGGAGGGCAGTAGCGGGTCAAGGGCGCAAACCGTAGCGCCGCAGGGTCAACGAAGGCTCCGCGGGCCAGCTGGAGGCGGTAGATCAGCTCCGTGGGGCGTTGGGCTCGACAAGCGCGCACGGCTCTACGCAACTCGGAGAAGGCGACGCGCAGATGGTGGTCGGTGGCGCGGTCCGGTACTGGAAAGATCGCCGGAAGCCGGTCGCTTTCAAGCGCCCTACCCAGCAGGTGACAGGAGCGCTTCAGTTTGGGGTAACTACGGTCGAGCGCCTGGCTGAGTGCGCTCGCGCTGAGCTGAACGGCCCGGGTGCGCTGGCGGTAGTCGCGGTGCCAACGCTGCATCTCCTCCAGCGAACGGCCCTTCGTGGGCTGAGCCGGGGTGATGATCACAGAGGGCTCCGTGGCACCGGCCGCGACCCGGGGCGATGCGGCTGCGCTAAGCCAGATCGCCAGGATCGCGGCGATGAGCGGGCGGAGGCGGAAGGATCCCAGGGGGTGGATGGCGCGGGGGTGAGCCCGGGTCTGAACCGGGGTCTGATATCGGGGGTCATGGGGGAACTGGGGGCTGCGGCGAACGACGGAACTAGACATTGCGATCTCCTCGAGCTGCGGTGGTCCAGGCGCCACGCCTCATGGCGTGGTTGACCTACCTTGGCTAGACGCAAAACAGCGGCGAGATTGCTCGCCCAATCGCACTTTTTTTCCGCCGCTCCCAAAAAAGGCTGAAACAGCATAAACGCAATCGAATTTCTGATCTGGGGCAGGTCGGCGCCCTTGAATCGGCCCCGCGGAGGGCCGCTACGCCAATGCCTATAGGCATCTACGCTTATTCTTTCGAGCGGGAGAGGCCCGGATTCAGGGAGGTTATAGCTCTCCAGAGCCCCTCCGAGGGGCGGTGGAGATCCTAGAAGACCACCTGCTAAGAAAAAGACTGGACCTTTTTTAGGGCCTTGCGCAAATTCGCGACGTGACAGCGTATAATGATACACGCATAGTCCAGCGATCAGCTTCGAGCTGAAAGTAGGGCGGCGCACCCTCACAGGCGTCGATATCGTGAGGGTTGTCTGGGCACGGTTTTATACCGGATTCGGCCTAGCCGGAAAGGGATGCCCAAGGTTGCAAAGATCGACGCCGAAATCGCCCTGCTCATCGGTCGACTGTGGTCGCTCGGTGAGTGGAACTAGACAGTCACTAGAATTCAGGAGGTGAGCCCATGAAGATGGAGGGAACCAGTATTTCCCAGAAAGAGATCTCCAAGATCCGCGCGAATCTAGAAGTTTCGCCCGACCTCGAAGAGGCGGCCAATCTACTTAACCTCGCCGGAAATGCAACGCGACTGAAGCTTCTCTACTTGCTAGAGAATCTGCGTGAGCTTTGCGTCTGCGATCTCGCCGAAATGCTCGGTGTTTCGGTTTCCGCGGTGTCACAGCACCTCTCCAAGCTTCGTGCCTACGGTCTGGTCGCGCCTCGTCGCGATGCGCAGACGATCTACTATCGGTTGACGGACCATGTCTTCAACGACAAGTTGCGGCAGAACTTCTTCCGCCAGTTCAACATCTGAGCTGTAGATTTAAGCAGAAGATTTCCGCCCCTCGCTGGGATCGGCTTGCAGCCGGATCCAGCGAGGGGTTGTTTCGTTTTGGGGTTGGAAAAGTCCCGGTTGTGTGGGGTGGGCGCACTTGGATTGCTGGGAGGGGAAGTGTCCGGTTCCGGGACGTGCCATTCCCGTAATCGAACATTTCATGGCCGTGACCACGCCACATTGACCGCAAGCAGGGCTGGAATTGCTGGCACGGCGAGTGCACTTCAGAGTGGCCGAGGTAGGAGTCAACATAGTGGATAAACCCAGAGACCCGTCGCACAAGAAGAAGAAACGCACCCGCCGCATGATCGGCACGGCGCTGGTCGCCCTTGGCGTGCTGGCCGTATTCGTTTGGATTTCACGGATGGGACCCGCGGTGTACGCCGTCGACCGCGACGTCGTGGTGACCGGGACGGTCGGGCGTGGCGACATGCTGCGTCAGGTACGAGGCCCCGGAACGCTGGTGGCGATCGAAAAGCGGTGGATCGTCGCCGAGACCAACGGCAGGGTCGACCGCATCGTCGAACTCGCCGGCAAAGAGGTGACCGCCGATACGGTGATCCTACGGCTCATCAACCCGGAATTGGAGCAGCAGGCGAACGATGCACTGCTCGCGCTGCGCAGGGCCGAGGCGGAGTATCTCGACCTTCGGATCAGCCTAGAGAGCCAGCAGCTGGCCCAACAGGCCGATGCGGCGGCCATCACGGCGGAGTTCGAAGAAGCCAAGATGGTGGCCACCGCCGACGAACAACTGCACAAAGAGGGGCTGGCGCCGGAGATCAATGTGCGTAGGTCGCGGCTGCGCGCGGATCAGCTGGCGTCGCGCAACGGGATCGAGAAGCAGCGGTTGAAGAAGCTAATGGAGTCGATCAACGCGCAGCTCGATTCTCGACGACTCTCCCTCCAGCAGCTCGAAGCGGTCTATCAACTGCGCCGCCTGCAACAGGAGCGCTTGACGGTGCGGGCGGGTATCGACGGAGTGCTCCAGGAAGTACCGGTCCAAGAGGGCCAGCGAGTGGCGGCTGGATCCAATCTCGCCCTGGTGGCGGACCCCACTAAACTCAAAGCGGAGCTTCAGATCCAGCAGGTGCAAGCCAAGGATCTAGCCGTCGGGCAGCGCGCTGAGATCGACACCCGCAATGGGGTGATCGAGGGGCTCATCGAGCGCATCGATCCGGCGGTTCGCGCCGGTACGGTGACCGTGGACGTGGCTCTGGCGGGGGAACTCCCCAAAGGAGCGCGACCGGACCTCACCGTGCAAGGTACGGTTGAGATCGAACGTCTCGAAGACGTTCTTCACCTGCGGCGACCCACCTCCACCCAAGCGGAGAGTTCGACCCAGTTGTTCAAGGTAGGGGAAAATGGCGAGGCCGTAAGGGTTTTGGTGGAACTCGGCCGGGGTTCGGTGGATACGATGGAAGTGGTGTCAGGGCTCGAAGAAGGAGACGTCGTGATCGTCTCTGATTCTTCAGCCTGGGACGATCACGACCGCATTCGGTTGAAAGGTTAGTGGGAACTGAAGGATTAGTGGAGGCCGGGTAACGGGCCAGAAGGTCAAAGGAGACTCAGCATGGCGACGCAAACGACAACCGGTGGCAGCTCGGAACCGTTGATTCAGCTTGAAGGCGTGACCAAGGTCTTCTTGACCGACGAGGTCGAAACGCATGCCCTGGCCAATATCCACCTGCGGATTCAGCGGGGCGAGTACGTGGCCATCGCCGGACCTTCGGGTGGTGGTAAGACGACCTTGCTTTCGATCTTGGGACTGCTCGACACACCGACCGACGGCAGGTACCAGCTCAACGGCCAGTCGGTCGAGAGTCTCTCCTTCGCCGAGCGGGCCAAGGTGCGCAACCGCGAGATCGGATTCATCTTCCAAGCCTTCAACCTGATCGGAGACCTGACCGTCGCCGAGAATGTCGAACTCCCGTTGACCTACCGCGGCACTCCCTCGGCCGAGCGCAAGGAGCGGGTGCAAGCGGCCTTGGAGCGAGTTGGGATGGCCCATCGCATGAAGCACTTTCCGGCCCAACTCTCCGGTGGTCAGCAGCAGCGAGTGGCGGTGGCGCGGGCGGTGGGTGGAGACCCCAAGATTCTGCTCGCGGACGAGCCGACGGGAAACCTCGATTCCAAGAACGGCGAGGCGGTGATGGACCTACTGGCCGAATTGCACGAGGCCGGCTCGACGATCTGTATGGTGACTCACGACCCGCGCTACGCTCGCCATGCACAACGGGCCATCCATCTCTTCGACGGTCAGATTGTCGAGGAACAGGAAGCAGCGCAGCGGGTGCAACGCGAACTCCAAGAGAGCGGATACGTCGTCTAGCGTTCTTGCCGCGCTCCTCGATTCCACCAAGCGCTGACCCGCCCGATTCGGTCGAAGGGTGGCGAAATATGCATGCCCCCGCCCAGGATGTCCGGTCTCCCGTCGCCATCGAGATCGCCGACGTCGATGGTGACCAGGTGGGTAGGATTGGTCGAAAGGGTATGAGGAACGAAGTTTTGCTCGCCGTCGTTCTCCAGCCAGATCAAACTCTGCCGGCCAGGCTGGTCCCAGCGGTTGTATTGACTCGAAGCCACCACGTCGAGGTCGCCATCGCCGTCCAAGTCGCTAGCGACGGCCCGATAGGCGCCATAGAGGCGAGCGATATCGTGAAAGACCAGCTCGAAATCTCCCCGGTTCTCCAACCACTGAATGCCGTGGTACGGCTTGGGGGAGGTGTCAAAGTCGAGCGCATCGCCGTTGGTGAAGAGGATGTCCAGGTCATCGTCGCCGTCGAGGTCGACCAGCTCCATGCCGGAAGAGCCGTAGAGAGGGTTGCCGGATTCCCACAGAACTCGGGGCTCGAAGCGACCGTCGGGCAAGTTGATGAAGGCCACCACCTCTTCGTGAGCTTGGGTGACGAGGGCGATGAAGTCCATTCTTCCATCACCGTTGAGGTCAGCGGTGGGGACGTGGACGGCGCCGTTCTTGGGGTAGACAATGTGCTGCTCAAAGCTACCGTCGGCCAGCTGTTCCAGCCAGGCGACGTGGCCCGTGACCCAACCGCCGAAGACGGCGACCGAGAAATCGATGTCCCCATCGTTGTCGAAGTCGGCGGGTTCGAGGGCGGCGACGCGGGGCACCCCGGAGAGAATCTGGCGCTTCTCAAAGCGAGCCGTACCGCCGGAGATCCCCTGATTGATCAGCAAAATGGCGCCGCCGACGGTCTCGTCGTTGGGCAGTTCGGTACCGAGCATGGCCACCGCGATGTCGAGATCGCCATCGCCGTCGACGTCGACCACCGAGGTTTTGGCCGGGGCGACGATCGAGGCCAGCACGGTTTCACGCCAGCCATCACCCTGCCGCCGCACCCAACTGACCTGGTTGGAACGCACATCGCTGATCAGAACATCCGGCGTGCCGTCCTGGTCGAGATCGGTGATCTTGACGTTCGAGACGAAGGGCGGATCGCTCAGCCTATGGTCGGGCGGATCGCCAAAGCCGCGCAGCTTGAAAGCGATGGGCGAAGGGGTGCTTTCCAGAGCCAACTCCGGCAGTGCCTCGGGGCTGTGGGTCACGTAGTAGCGGGTGACTTGCCCCAACTGCGTGGAGTTGAGCGGCGTTGCCAGCTCGTACTGATCGATCACCCGATTCATGTAGGCGATCACGTAAGGCCAGCGGCCGCGCGGCAAAACGTCGGGTGCCGGGGTGGCGTGACAATGGCCGCACAGCAGTTGCACCGTGTGCCAATCGTCGGCCTCGCTGGTCCCAGCCGCGGTGGTTTGCGGGGTGGCCTGCGGGGTGGCCTGCGGGGTGGCCCGGGTGGAAGAACGGTCGCTGGCGAGGGGTGCCGAGTCGGCGCAGCCGGTGAGGGAGGCCAACAGAATCAAGGCACCGATCAGCCCGGGGCACGCCAGGCCCGCGCGTCGCTGGGAGTTGTGCATGCGGCGATGGTAAACCGGCTACGGCTTGGGCGCTAGACTGAAAGAGCATGACTAGCGCACCCGCCAACATCCTCATCGCCGACGACCAGCGCGATGTGCTGGAAGCTCTACGTCTTCTGCTCAAGGCGGAAGGCTTCCTCAGTCAGCAGGTGACCTCGCCCGAGGAACTGCTGGAAGCGGTCGGCGCGGGTGATTTTGATGTCGTGCTCATCGATCTCAACTACACCCGCGACACCACCTCCGGTAGCGAAGGGCTCGATCTGCTGGAACGGTTGATCGAACTCGACAGCCAGCTGCCAGTGGTGGTGATGACCGCCTGGGCGAGCGTCGAGGTCGCCGTGGAGGCGATGCGCCGAGGGGCGCGAGACTTCGTGGAGAAGCCCTGGGACAATGCTCGCTTGGTGTCGATTCTGCGCACTCAGATCGCTCTGCGCCGGGCGCTGCGCCGGGGTGAACGGCTGGCCGAAGAGAATCGACTGCTGCGCGGCGACGGGGACGAACCGGCTTTCATCGCCGAGGCTGCCTCGATGCGACCGGTGGTCGAACTGATCGAACGCATCGGTCCGTCGAGCGCCAACGTGCTGATCACCGGCGAGAACGGTACGGGCAAAGGGGTGGTGGCGCACCGTCTCCACCGAATCTCCGCGCGCGGTGACCGGCCGATGGTGACAGTCAATGCCGGCGGGCTGGTGGCCACTGTCTTTGAAAGCGAGCTCTTTGGCCATGTTGCCGGTGCCTTCACCGACGCTCAGGAAGATCGCGTCGGTCGCTTCGAACTCGCCGACGGCGGCACCCTCTTCCTCGATGAAATCGCCAACGTCCCCCTGGAACAACAAGCCAAACTATTGCGGGTGGTGGAAACCGGCGAGTTGGAGCGGGTTGGATCCTCGAAGACCCGGAGGGTGGACGTTCGCCTCCTCACCGCCACCAACGCCAACCTCCTCGCCGAAGTCGAAGCTGGCCGTTTTCGTCGCGACCTGTACTTCCGGCTCAACACCGTGGAGGTGACGATCCCCCCGTTGGCCCAGCGCCAGGAGGATATTCTTCCCCTGGCTGAGTACTTTCTAGCTCGCCATTTCGCCACCCACGACCGACCGGCGCGCGACTTCTCACCTTCAGCTCGGCAGGCGTTGTTGGAGCAAAGCTGGCCCGGTAACGTGCGCCAGCTCTCCCACGCCACGGAGCGTGCGGTTCTCATGGTGCGCGGCGATCGGATTGAGGTGGCCGACCTGGGTCTCGCGCCCGATCCCGAGACCCAGGGGGAGGAGGCCACTTCGACACTCGATGAACTTTCCCTGGAAGAGGTCGAACGTCTGTTGATCCGTAAGGCGCTGGCCCGTTGCGGTGGCAAGGTTAGCGAGGCCGCCCGCCAGCTCGGGCTGAGCCGTAGCGCCCTCTACCGGCGGTTGGACAAGCATGGGTTGTGAAGCGGTCCGAGTCCCAGCTCTCGATGAGTAGGCTACAAGGCGGAGTAAGATCGCGGAGCCGTGTCAAAGAGCCCGCTTCGATTTGAAAACCGCATCCTGTTCCTGGCCCTCCTAGCTGGAGTCCCTGGGACAGTGGTGGCGGGGGTGCTCTTGTGGGCCGACTCGCACTCCGCTGTGCTGCGCTGGACGCTCCTCCTCTTCATGGTTGTTCTGCTCCTCGTCTTCGCCACGGCGGTACGAAGGCGGGTGGTCCTGCCCTTGCAGCGGGTGGCGAATCTGTTGCAAGCGACCCGAGAAGGCGATTTCTCGTTGCGTGCCCGCAGGGCTAAGAGCGATGATGCGCTTGGCGAGGTCCTGCGCGAAATCAACGTCCTGGGCGACACCCTGCAAGAGCAACGGCGCGAAGCGCTCGAAGCGGAGGCGTTACTGCGCACGGTGATCGCGGAGATCGACGTGGCGATCTTCACCT
>QIHU01000424.1 GCA_003231035.1 Acidobacteriota bacterium | reverse complement strand
CCGATTAGCTGTCTCGCCGGTTCCGTTTTCACGGTGCGTCCGTTTTCACGGTGCGTCCGTTTTCACAATGCGCCCGTTTTCACAATGCGCCCGTTTTCACAATGCGCCCATCTTCACAGTGTGCCAGTTTTCTCAGTCCGCGAGTCAGCCTTCTTCGCTTGGAGGTTGATTGTCCACCGCATCCTCCGGCGCCTGGGCTACCTCCTCTAGACCTCCGCCCTCACCTTCCTCCTCGGCACTCTCCTGGAATGCCTTGGAAATCGCCGCCATGAAGTCGGTGTCATCCATCGTCTGAGCTGGCTGCGCCTCGTCGAGGCCGAGTTCAGAACCGATTCCCGCGGAGGCCGCGGCTTGCTCCCGCTCACGAATCTGATCGGCGGTCCACTCGAGGATCGACTCCGCCGTCTTGGCTCCAACCGTCTCCACCGCTTCGAGCGCTTCGAGGTCGGCTTGCGCCAAGTTGTCTAGGTCGGTGTAGCCGGCCTCGCGTAGTTTCTCCGCCGTCTTCTCACCGATCCCCGGAATGTCGATTGGATCGAAGGGCTTCTCGTCCTCGGCCGCCATGGCCAGTTGCAACATGTTGGCCAAGGCGTCGGCCACTTCGTCCTTGACGTCGGTTTCGCTCTTGATGTCGATCTTGGCACCGAGCAACTCCGCGGCGAGGCGAACGTTTTGGCCGCGCTTGCCAATGGCGAGCGAGAGTTGGTCATCTTCGACGATCACATCCAAGTGCGGGTACTCGCCAGGATGGGTGACCGAGACACGAGTGATTCGGGCTGGCGCGAGAGCGCTCTGCGCGAAGGTCACCATGTCGTCGCTGTACTCGATGATGTCGATTTTCTCGCCGCGCAATTCGCGGATGATCGATTGGACTCGTGAGCCCTTCATGCCAACGCAAGCTCCCACCGGGTCGACATCGCGTTCGCGGCTCACCACCGCGACCTTAGCTCGCTCCCCTGGGGCGCGCACCGCATTCTTGATCTGGACAGTACCGTCGTAAATTTCAGGTACTTCCATTTCGAACAGTTTGACCAGGAGGCGCGGATCGGTGCGTGAGATGACGATTTGCGGACCCTTGGGTTGGGTGTGGATCTCGATGATCACGCCGCGAATCCGCTCGCCCTGGCTGTAGCGCTCGTGGCGGGCCTGTTCGGAGCGCGGCACGATCGCCTCGGTTCGTCCGAGGTCGACGACGATGTCGCCGCGCTCGAACCGCTTTACGGTACCGTTGAGCACTTCGCCAACTCGATCGATGAACTCGTTGTAGACGTTCTCCCGCTCCGCCTCACGAATCCGCTGGTATAGCACCTGTTTGGCCGATTGGGCGGCAATGCGGCCGAGACCATCGGTGGAGACGGGGAAGTGGATCTCATCGCCAATCGCGGCATCTTCTTTGTGATCGCGAGCTTCCTCGATCGTCCACTCCGCCGCCGGGTCCTCAACCTCTTCGACCACCGTCTTGTACTTGTAGGCGGTGAATTGACCGGTCTCGGTGTCCAAGGCCGCTCTCACGGGCTCCTTGATCCTGTGCTGTTTCTTGGCCGCCGAAGCCATGGCGTCCTCGAGCGCGCCGATCCAACGGGTCAGGTCCACATCCTTCTCGCCTGCAACTTGCTTGAGGATGTCGCCGAGTTTGATCTCGGTCTTTCGTGGTTGGGCCATCAGTCGTATTTTCCCAGTCGTTTCTTTTTGTGTTCTAGAGGTCAATCTCAAGGCGCGCGGCGAGGATGCGGTCGAGAGCGATTGTGCTCACCCCGTCAGAGTGGTCGTCCACCATGCGCAGCTGTTGTTCGGTGGGATCGATGTTCTCAATAAACTCGAATCGCCCGACCACCGTACGCTTGGCATCGGTTTCGGGATCACGGAAAGTGACTCTAGCTAGCTGGCCAGCGAACCGTCGGTAGTCCCGCGGTTCCAAAAGCGGCCGATCGAGCCCAGGAGAGCTGACCTCGAGGGTGTAGCGTTGATCTCCGAAATCGTGCGCGTCGAGCAAGGCCGAAGCCTGCCGCGAAACCGTGGTGCAGTCGTCGATACCGACCGTTCCGTTTTGGCGATCCAGGACAATCCTCAAGGCTCCCTGCGACAGTTCCACGCTCAGTAACTCGCAACCCTGCTGGCGGGCGAGCAGCTCTAGCTCCTCGCGTAGCTCCTCGTCGAGGATGATGGAGCGATGACCCATGGCGGGTGATTCGGTCTCTGGCTTCAAGAGTGGCGCAGCTTGCATGCAAAAATTCAGAGTTGGATTGTTGAAGGTAGTGAAGATTGTGCAGTTGGGCCAACAAAAAAAGTGGGCGACTGCCCACTTCCTGCTCTCTCGAGGCAAGCTGGCGAAAATTGAGGTTACCTGAACCGGCCAGCGCGTTCAACAGCACCTACAGCCGGTCTCGGACCTCGATCGTGGCGGACTATAGCAGATTATTGGCCCCTATCTTCTTCTTATTCGTGGCCGTACGATTGAGGCGAGTTCGGTGCCAGATTGGCAGGCGAGCCAGCACGATGGAGTAAGAAGCGGGAGGTTGGGGGCCGGTGGAGAAGGGGAGCAAGGATTTTTGAGGAATTCCGCTGTTGGCAAGCCCTTTGCTATCAGCTTTAACGAGCCCGATCGACCGTCCCTAGACCAACAGGAGCCGATGCGACCCATGAGCACCCACAAACGTCAAGCCCTTTCCTTTTTTCTGATCTTGAGCGCGGTGGCTCTGGGAATCGTTATCGGTGGGAGTCTAGGCATCGCGATGCCCTCCCAGGCCAAGGATTCCGGCCCCATCTCTCCGCTAGGAGTGGTCGGTGGTTCAGCCACCGCCCTTCCTAGTTTCGCCAACCTTGCCGAGGCGGTCGACCCCGCGGTCATTTCAGTCCAGTCGTCGCGCATTCAGGAGGTCGATGGCGAGCGCCGCGGTGAGGCACCGTTTGGCTTCTTCTTCGGGCCCCGGCGTCGGAACGACGACCAGGAGCCCCGTCAGTTCCGCTCCGACTCAGGCGGTACCGGTTTCTTGATCAGTGCCGATGGACTGATCGTGACCAACAACCATGTGATCCGCGACGCCGATGAAGTGCGGGTGCGCATAGGGACCCGGACCTACATCGCGGAGGTGCGCGGCGCCGATGCCGCCACCGACCTCGCCTTGCTGGAAATCTCGGCCGACGAGGATTTGCCCTACCTCGCCTTGGGGGATAGCGACGCCTTGCGCCCCGGAGACTGGGTGATGGCGGTGGGCGATCCTTTGCAGTTCGAGAACACCGTGACCGTCGGCGTGGTCAGCGGCAAGGGGCGGCAGATCAACATTAGCCAGGAAACACAGTCCTTTGAGAACTTCATCCAGACCGATGCGGCGATCAACTTCGGTAACTCCGGGGGGCCGCTACTCAATCTTCGCGGCGAGGTGATCGGTATCAACACCGCGATCAACGCGGCGGCCGAGAACATTGGTTTCGCGGTTCCGGTCAACACCCTCAAGGCGATTCTGCCGCAGCTACGCGAGCATGGGAAGGTGCGCCGCGGTTACCTTGGAATTGGGATCCAGAACCTCAACTACGAGGCAGCGGAAGCTTTCGGGCTGGCGGTGAATAGCGGCGTGTTGATCAATCGGGTAATCGACGGCAAGCCGGCGGCGCGCGCCGGCTTGAAGCACTCCGACATCATTGTGAGTGTCGACGGCAGGAAGGTCGAAAACACCCGCGGGCTGATCGACTACGTTTCGGCCCAAGGGCCGGATGCGACGGTCGAGTTGGAAATCTTGCGCAAGGGAAAACGGGTCAAGAAGAAGGTCAGCTTGGCTGAGCGCGATGCCGAGGAACAAGTGGCCGCGGTGCCGGAGGAAGAGCCTGAGCGAGGCATCGAGTGGCTCGGGATTCACTACCAGGAGTTGAATCGCCAGAGCAGCTCGGCGCATGGTCTACCGGATGATCTAGAGGGCGTTTGGGTGACGCAGGTGGCGCCGACGAGCCCGCTCTATGACCAGAATCTGCGCGCCGGTGGCCCGATTCTCAGCATCATCACGGAAGTCAACGATGAGCCGGTGACCAGTGTGGACGATCTGGAGCGGCTGATTGGAGAAGCGCGCTCGGGGAGCCGATTGCGCATTTACGTTCGCCAGTTCGATATTTCCGGCCAGGGCGGCGAGCTCCCCAGCGTGCCTCTCTGGCTTTTCCCCCTGGTACCGTAGTTTTCGTCCTCTGACAGCACAGTGATTTCAAACTGATTTCAAACTGACTTCGTGTGTCAGCTAGGCGCCGGGAGGGGATTCTCTCTCCCGGCGCGGTTGTCGTTGAGTGCGAAAGAATGAGCGGAAACTGGCGCGGGCTCCTGGTAGAGTACGCCGTCGTGGCAAAACAAGAAGCTTCCTACCGTGCCTCAGTCCTGATCGTTGACGACGAAGCCTCGATTCGCGAGAGCCTTCGCATGATCCTCGAGTACGAGGGTTACCGAATTGAAGAGGCCTCCAGCGGCCCCGCGGCCCTCTCCAGAGTGGCGCGACGAATTCCAGACGCGGTGATCTTGGACGTCAAGATGCCGGAAATGGATGGCCTCGCGGTCCTCCAAGCCTTCCGCGAGCGCGGCTATGACATGCCGGTGATGGTGATTAGCGGCCACGCCGATGTCGCCACCGCCGTCGAGGCGACCCAGAAGGGCGCTTTCGATTTCTTCGAGAAACCTCTCCAGCGCGAGCGCGTCTTGCTGTCGCTACGCAATGCGGTGGAGAGCCACCGGCTGGCTTCCGAGAACCGGACCCTCCGGCTCGAACCGGACGAGATGATCGGTTCCTCTCTGGCCCTGAAGCGGCTGCGCGAGACCATCGACAAGGCGGCCCCCACGCCGGCCACCATCTTGATCACCGGTGAGAGTGGAACGGGTAAGGAGCTGGTGGCGCGCGCGGTGCACCGTCTCAGCCAGCGCAAGGAACGCCCTCTGGTACAGGTCAACTGCGCGGCGATTCCCGATGAGCTGATTGAGTCGGAGCTCTTTGGTCACGAGAAGGGCAGTTTTACTGGCGCCGTTCGGCGCCAGATCGGCAAATTCGTCGCCGCCGACGGTGGCACGATCTTCCTCGACGAGATCGGCGACATGTCGGCGCGGACCCAGGCGAAGGTCTTGCGAGTATTGCAGAGTGGGGAAGTCGAACCGGTCGGCGCCGAGGGCTCTGATCAGGTCGATGTCCGAGTGGTGGCCGCGACCCACCGCGACCTCGAGAAAGAGATCGCCGCCGGGCGGTTCCGGGAAGATCTGTTCTATCGACTCAACGTGATTCCCATCCGCACGCCGCCGCTGCGCGAACATCTCGACGACATTCCCGCCCTGGTCGAGTACTTCGTTCGTCGCTACGCCGCCAACAACAACTACAAGGCCAAGGTCTTCGATGACGAGGCGATCGCCCATCTCCAGTCCTTGCCCTGGAAGGGAAATGTTCGGGAGTTCAAGAACTTGGTGGAGCGTTTGCTGATCTTGAGCCCGGCGGAGGTAATCGGCCGCAACGACGTGCTGGCGGTCACCGGAGGTGCCCAGCCGGAGCTGTCGACCGGCTTGATGGCGGTCAAGACGCTGCGCGAGTTCCGCGAAGTCTCAGAACGGATCTTCCTGTTGCGCAAGCTGGAGGAGTTTGGCTGGAACGTCACCAAGACGGCGCAGGCGGTGGAGACTCCGCGCAGCAACCTTTACAAGAAGATGGAACAGTACGAGATTCGTCGCAAGGAGCCGGGTAGTGACGACTAGCCCGAAGGCCTGGTCATCGTCGGTCACGTGGAGTCGAGAGGAGCTGGAGTCTGCGCTGCGCCAAGCGGGCGCCCTACGCAGCGGACACTTTGTCCTCTCCTCCGGGCTGCACTCCCCAGTCTACGTCCAGTGTGCCCTTCTCCTACAAGATCCGGCCAGCGCCCGTGCCGTCGGTCGCACTCTGGCCCGGCGGCTTGCCCCATTGCGCCCCGACTCGGTCCTGGCGCCGGCCCTCGGCGGTCTGATCGTCGGTCACGAAGTGGCCGCGGCCCTGGGAGTTGCGATGCGCTTTACCGAACGCCAGGAGGGCCGGATGCGGCTACGCCGTAGCTTCGCCTTGGAGCCAGAGGAGCGCGTGGTGATCATCGAGGACGTGGTCACCACCGGACGCTCCACTAGAGAGACGATCGCGATCGCGGATGGCTTCGGCGCCCAAACCGTGGCCGTGGGCTCGTTGATCGACCGCAGCGGAGGCGAGAGTCCCTTCGCCGTTCCCTTTTTCTCACTGCTCGCCATGGACGTACAGACTTGGGACCCGAACTCGCAAGAGCCGATGCCCGATTGGGGAGAGGTCGAGAGTCCCGGTAGCCGTCGCTCTTAGCAGGACCGCGACGGCGGCCAACCCGTGACCCAGAAAACTGATTTTTGACGATAATGATCTTGGAGAGACGATGAGCGATACAGCTTGGTATGTGGCAATCGACGGCCAACAGCAGGGGCCGATGAGCGAGAGTGAGGTGGTGGAGAAGGCTAAGGCGGGGCAGATCGATCGCGACGCTCACGTATTTTGCGAAGGGATGGCGGCTTGGGAGCCGATCACCTCGCGTGACGAGTTCGCCGGCTCCTTCGCCGCCGCCGCGCCGGTGCCGCCCATACCCCCCATGCCCGGCGGGGCGGTCGCGGATGAGATCGACTACGAGATCTTCGGCGAGGAGATGCAGTTCGTGGAGATCACCCTCGACCCTAACGAGGCCTGCATCGGCGAGGCTGGTGCCTTCATGTATATGGATCCGGCGATCCAGATGGAGACGATCTTCGGCGATGGCTCTGGCTCCAACAAGAAGGGGGGCTTGATGGGGATGCTGGTCGGCGCCGGCAAGCGGGTGCTCACCGGTGAGTCGCTCTTCATGACCGTCTTCGGCAACCAGGGCAACAGCCGGCAAACGGTGGCTTTCGCATCGCCGTACCCCGGCCGGATCATCGCGGTGAACCTGGCCGACCACGCCAACACCCTGCTATGTCAGAAAGACGCCTTCCTCTGCGCGGCCAAGGGCATCTCGGTGGGCATCGCCTTTCAGAAGAAACTGGGTGCCGGCTTGTTCGGTGGTGAAGGTTTCATCTTGCAGAAACTGGAAGGCGACGGAATGGCCTTCGTCCACGCCGGCGGTCATGTGGTCGCCAGAGACCTCAAGGCGGGCGAGACCCTGCGCGTCGATACCGGCTGCATCGTCGCTTTCGAGGAGCGGGTCGACTACGACATTCAGTTTGTCGGCGGCATCAAGACCGCCCTCTTCGGTGGCGAGGGCGTCGCTTTCGCCACCCTGACCGGCCCTGGCCGGATCTGGCTCCAATCCCTCCCCTTCAGCCGCCTCGCCGGCCGAATCTTCGCCGCAGCGCCGCAGACCGGCGGCAAGCGCAAGGGGGAGGGGTCGGTGTTGGACATGATGGGTGGGCTGGGGAACCTGCTGGATGGTGACTAGACCTGGGTGACGGGGGCTTCTATTTTGAGCATTCGGCCCCAGGCGGCTTGCAGGTTTTCGGGGAGTTCTAGAATTGGGAAGATCTCGCGCACTTGGTCCCGGCTGACGTAGATCCAGATATCTTCCCACTGGGCGAACCGCAGGAGGTGCGAGATCGCCCAGGCTCGCGAGTCTTGGGCACCGTCGCTGAGCAAGCGCCGGAGTTCCTCCTCGGTGACGTCTCGATCTGGAAAAAAGTAGAGGAATTCCGAGGTCTCAGTCTTGTTGTTCCCACTAACCATAGCTCCGCCACTATAGCACCGCTGCATGCCGCGAATTTCCCCGTCGGAGACTCCCCGAGGCGCGAAGTTTCCACCCCCATTCAGGCAGCCTCTCTTCGTCTTGGTATTGACGCCAGTATTTCTCTCGGCTACATTACCCCCCTCGTGACGCGGGCATAACTCAGTTGGTAGAGTGCAAGCTTCCCAAGCTTGATGTCGCGGGTTCGAGTCCCGTTGCCCGCTCCATTTTTCTCTTCTTCGACTGTGGTGCTCCACAGCTGAGATCTTGTCCAATTCAACCCGAAATAAGGGCCCAACGATGTCGATATTTCGTCGTGACATAGCCACCGACGCCCCGCAGTCTTCCGCCCAGCCTCCGCGCCGGGAGCCTCGGCAGGCGGCCAGACCGATGGCCGGGGTGGAGAAGGCGACCGTGATCGCCTCCGGGACGCACATCCAAGGCGAGATCAGGGGCCGAGCCGATCTCACAATCGAAGGCCAGGTCGAGGGCAAGATCATCTTGGAGATGGACGTCACGATCAGCGAAGGTGGGAGGGTGACGGGTACGATCGAGGCGCGCTCGGTGCGCATCGGAGGCAAGGTGGTGGGTGACATCAAGGGGGTGGAGATGGTCGAACTCACCCACTCTGGATCGCTCGAAGGCAATGTCTCGGCGGCGCGAGTCATCATCGCTGAGGGAGCCTTCTTCAAGGGGCAAGTTGAGATGACGGGGAAACGGTCCGCGGCGACGCAGTAGCAGTTTCTCAGTTTTCGGCCTAGCAGCCCGCGGTCAGAAAGCGGCCGGTGGTAAATCGGTTGAGCGATTGCACGGGCGTTTCGCGTCTGTGGGGGTATGGACTCTCGCTTGGCACCGATGGTTGGGCCGGCTCTCGCCGTGGTGGCGGGGGCGGCATGGGTACACTCTGGTGTTGTGTTGCCTGTCGGGCCGTTGGTGGCCTTGCTGGCGCTCTGCATTGCGACCCGCCGTGGATGGGGGTTGCTCTTGGCTGGAGTTGTCGTGGGCTGTCTGCTGGCGCAGCTAGAGGATTCCGCTGCAAGGGGAGCTGGAGTGACTTCCGTCGCCCCGGGACAAGTGGTGACCCTGTCGGCGCGGGTAAGGGATCACTGGCGACGGGATGACTCGGGCTGGCGAGCACCGGTGGCCATCGACCGCCTCCTGCGCCGCCACCAGTTGGCACCAGGTCCAGCGGAGGCACTTCTGACCCTGCCTGGTTCCGCGGAGCCGCCGGCTTACGGCTCGCGGGTGAGACTGCGCGCGACGCTGGCCCGGGGATCGGGCTACGCCAATGGTGGGGTGTCGAGGCCGACGCGGTGGCGAATCTACTTGCCAAGTCGCAAACTGCTGCAAGTCGAGGGGGCGGGAAGCTGGTTGCATCGGGCGTCGACCTTCCTACGCGGTAGGGCGGAAGGGGTCCTCGACGTTGCCACGGAGAGGCCTGGACTTGGGCTCGCCCGGGCGTTGCTCTTGGGGGACTCCAGCCAGATCGACGAGGCGACCTTGCTCGGGCTGCGACGCAGTGGGTTGGCCCATCTGCTAGCGGTGTCAGGGCTCCACATTGGCTTGGTTGCGGGGCTGGCGCTCTTCTTTGGGCGCTGGTTACCTCTGAGCGCGCTCTGGCGCCGCCGCCTTGCCGTGGCTTTGGCGGCAGCCTTGATTGGTCTCTACCTTCTCTTGGTGGGGCCGCGCCCCTCGGCGCTACGCGCCGCATTGATGGGGTGCATCGCCCTGGCGGCCTTGGTTGGCGAGCGCCGCGGCTCCTCGCTGAATCACTGGGCCTGGGCGATGTTGACTCTGGTGTTGCTGAAACCGAGCGTGGTCGGTGATCTCGGCTTCCGGTTGACCCTGAGCGCCACGGCTGGGATCGTCATCCTCGCTCCGCGGTTCGTGGCGCGGTGGCAGGGGCTTCCAGGCTGGCTGGCGAGGCCCTTGGCGGTGTCGGTCGCGGCGCAGCTCTCGGTTTTGCCGTGGACGGTACCGGCCTTTGGTCAGCTCTCGCCGCTGGCGCCGCTGTTCAACCTTCTCGCCGTACCGTGGATGGCCCTCGCCCTGGCGGGGTCTGGATGTTGGATGATGGTCGCGGCATGGAGTCCTAAGGCGGGCCTTGCCCTCCTGCCTGCGCTCGATGTTCTCGCCGCGCCCTTCGCGTGGCCGACGATGCTCGAACTGCCACGCCTGTCGCTGGGGTTGTCGATGCCCCTCAGCGGCTCGTTGGCCCTGGCTTGCTTGGGATTCGTGGTTGTCTGGTGGCCTCGGCGAGCGCTCATCCTTGGCGTGGTGGCGGGCTTGATCGTGGTGGCGGGGCTCGGTATTCGAAGTCTAGTCCAAGCGCCTGAAGAGCGCTCCCTCGAACTGGTGATGATCGATGTGGGGCAGGGAGATGCGATCTTGCTGCGCGACGGTAGTGAGGCGGTTTTGGTGGACGGCGGTGGCTGGCGAAGAGGCAATCTGGGTTTGCATGTCCTGTTACCAGCATTGCGGGAACTCGGCATCGGGCATTTGCGGGCGGTGGTGCTCACCCATCCCGATCTCGATCATTGCGGCGGCCTGGTCGATCTCGTGGCGTTGATGCCGGTCGATGAGATCTGGAGTGCTCCGGGGTGGCCCCTGTCGGGCTGCGCTGGGCAACTCTACCGGCTGGGTCGCACACGACAGCGGCCCTTGTGGACGGGTGAGACGGTAGCCTTTGGGCGATGGTCCTTTCTCGTCCTGAACCCTCCCCCGAGGAGAGGAGAGTTCGCCGATGGCGCCAGGGCGGGAGGAACTCGTCCCGTCCGGCGACGGGCACCGGTCTCGGACAACGATCGGTCGCTGGTTCTGTTGGCCTCCACGGTGGGTAGGACGGTGCTGTTGACCGGCGATATCAGTGCGATGACCGAGCGCCAGGTGGTGGCCCGGATTCCTCCAAACGTAGTGCGCTTGGACGTGTTGAAGGTCGCACACCACGGCAGCCGAAGCTCGACCTCGCGCCGTTTCTTGGACCGGTTGCGCCCTCGGTTGGGGTTGATCTCGGCCGGGGTAGACAATCGCTATCACCACCCTTCCTCCACAGTTCTCGGTCGTCTTCGGCAACATCGAGTCCAAGTTCTTCGTACGGACCGCCAGGGGCGGATCACGGTCACCTTCGATGACGCTGGCGCGATGACCGCGCGCTGGGTCGGAAGATAGCGCAACGAGGTAGACTTGCACCGTTGCCGGAATCCTTTCTAGCCATCGAATTCTTGTTGAGCATATTTTGATCGTTACCATTCTTGGGCCAACCGCGGTGGGGAAGAGCGCACTGGCGCTGGAGCTTGCCGAGCGCCTCGATGGCGAGCTGATCAGCGCCGATGCCTTGCAGGTCTATCGCGGCTTCGACCTCGGCACGGCCAAACCGAGCGTGCGAGAGCAAGAACGGGTACCGCACCACTTGATCGATATCCTCGATCCTCACGAGCGCTACTCGGCGGCGGCCTTCGCCCGCGACGCGCGAAGGGCCATCGCCGAAGTCGAAGGGCGAGGTCGGTTGCCGATTGTCGTCGGTGGTAGCGGGCTCTATCTGCGAGCGTTGATCGAAGGGATCAGCCCTATTCCGCGCGTTTCCGAAGAGGTGCGGCCCCGGCTGGAGCAGCGCCTGGAAGAAGAGGGGTTGGCGACGCTGCGCGATCAGCTTCGCCAACTCGATCCTCAGACCGCTCACAAGACCGCCGAAACCGATAGTCAGCGTACGCTACGTGCCTTGGAGGTGGCCCTCAGCACGGGGCGTCCTCTGTCTTGGTGGATCGCACAACGTCCTTATGGCAGTAACCCCCTGGCCGCGGCCAAAATCGGATTGACGATTCCGCGCGATGTCCTATACGATCGCATCGCTTGCCGGGCATCCCAGATGCTCGCGGAAGGATGGGTGAAGGAGGTTTCAGCCCTTCTTAGTTCGGGTCTATCCCCCACACTGCCTGCTTTCCAAGCCATCGGCTACAAACAGATAGTTCGTCATATCAGAGAGGGTTGGGCTCTCGAATTGGCGACCGAAAACACAATCCGCGCTACTCGAGCGTACGCCAAGCGACAGCTGACTTGGTTTCGTGCTGATTCAGCGGTGGATTGGTACGGCGCGCAGGAGCCCCAACGAAACACCCGGATTCTCAATCACCTACAGCAACTCGGTATCGGAGGGGCTCAGAATGCCTAAGCACAACATCAACATCCAGGATGGATTTCTATTTCAGAGCCTCAAAGAAGCGCGACCGATGCATGTGGAGCTGGTGACTGGCACCAGTCTTTCCGGACGCATTCGGCGGTTTGATCGCTTTGCCGTGGTTCTGGAGGTTGACGGCAATGAGATTCTTGTTTACAAGCATGCCATCACAACGATCAGCGCTGCGGCGGTCGCGGCTTCCGACTAGTTTTTCTTCAAGGGCGGTGCGGTTGAGGGGATTGACTGCGAGCAGATCGCTGGTTTTAGTGGCCGCGGTGGCGATGACTCAGGCTTGTGCGTCGGCACCGCCGCCGCCGCCTTCCGCGCGCCCCGCTAGGGTGGCGGCGGTGCCGCGGGCCGATCGCCTCCTGTTACTCAACCCGGTCGAGAACTATCCGCTCGGCTTGGACGTGGGGCGCCAAGCGGAACTCGCCACCGCCTATCGGCGCCTGATCGCGGGGAGCAACCCACAGGAAGTGACGGCCACCGCGCAGCGCTTGTTGGCGGTCGATCCCGAGTTGGCTCCAGCATTGGTGCTAGCGGCGCAGGCGGACTTGGTGGCGGGGAAGTTGGAGGCCGCGGCTCGGCGCTTGCGTCCGTTGATCCAGGAAACGCCGGACTACACCGCTGCCGTCTTGACGCTGGCCCTGGCGCAAGAAGGGCTGGGGAGACTGGTTGAAGCCTGCGAGGGCTATCTGGCGAGCCAGCGGATGAACGAGGAGGCCGCGCGTCGCGCCAAGAGATTGCTCCCGCGTGCGATCGAGGCGGTCTCCCTACGCTTTGCCGATGCGATGGAGCGCGGCCGCTTCGCTCAGGCGGAGAGGTCGCTCGCCCGCCTCGAGTTGTGGGCACCGGGCGAGGACTTCAGCCTGGAGGGGCGCCGAGCCCTCTCCGTCGCCAGCGGAGATGCCAATGGCGAATTGCTAGCGATCCGCCGGTTGGCGCAGCGAGGATTTGACGATCTCGATCTCATCCGCCGCCATGGCGAGTTGGAACTTCAGGTCGGAGATTCGACCACGGGGCTGCAGATTTTTCAAGGTTTGGCGGCGGAGTTCCCCGACGATCCAACCCTCGCCGAATCTCTGGCGGTGGCTCGCTTTCGCTGGCGACTCCAGCTGCTGCCGGAGGAGGTGCGAGCCCTAGTTGATCTTCAACCCGAACTGGATCGGTCGCAGTTCGCCTCGCTTCTCTACTGGCTGGTTCCCGAAGTACGCTACGGTCGTCCGCGTCGAGCGCGGATCGCCAACGATATTTTCGACCACTCGAACCGCGAGGAGATCTCCCGCGTCGTCAACCTAGGGCTGATGGGAGTCGACGCCACGTTGCACCACTTCGCGCCCGCCCGCGCGGTCACCCTTGGCGAGGCATTGCGCTCCCTACTCATCACCTTGGCTGACGGCGAGCCGCCACCTGCCTGCCTGGCCGGGGGTCGTTTTGATCGGCGCTCCTCAGCCCAAGCGTTGTGCGAGGCGGCGGTGCGCTGTTTGTTGCTGAGTGACCGCGCGGAGTGTCTACTGCAAGGCCCGGTGAGCGGCCCCGAGGCGGTTGAGATGGTACGCAGGACCCTGCACCAGCAATGAACTTCACCATACCCAATCTACTCTCGCTGCTGCGCATGGGACTGATCCCACTGTTTATTATTGCGGTGCTCAACGGGCGGCCCAAAGAGGCGGTACTGATTTTCTTGGTGGCGGGGTTGACCGATGCCTTGGATGGCTTGATCGCGCGCTTCTGGAGCCAACAGACGGTTCTCGGCGCCTACCTAGACCCGATGGCGGACAAGCTGTTGCTGGTCTCCGCCTACGCGACCCTGGCGGTTCCCGGAGTCTATCCGGGCGTCCCAATCCCGGTCTGGGTTTCGGTCTTGGTAATCACCCGCGACGTGCTCATCGTGGTGGTCTCGCTGATCCTCTACCTGGCGGTCGGTGTGTCGAAGTTTCCCCCCGCCAAGATCAGCAAGTGGACCACCGCGGTACAGGTGGGAGCGGTGGTGCTCGTCTTGTTGACCGGCCTGTTTGAGCAACTCGCTCAAGTGACCCGGGTGGCGGTGATTCTGGTGGCGATTTTCACCGTCCTCTCGGGCCTCAACTATATGTATCTGGCGAATCGGTTGGCGGCCGCCGCCAACACTGAAGAACGAGACCCGCGGTAGCCATGAATTGCCATGAATTGCCACGGTGAGTTACGGATTACCGTAGCTGGCCGAGGCGTAGGGGAGCTTCGCTGTGTCTGATTTCGTTCATCTTCACCTCCACAGCCAGTACAGCCTGCTCGATGGCGCCAACCGCCTCCAGGATGTGATCGATACGGCTGGAGAAGCTGGAAACCCGGCGATGGGGTTGACCGATCACGGCAACATGTTCGGTGCCATCGAGTTCTACAACAAGGCCAGGAAGTCGGGAGTCAAGCCGATCGTTGGCATCGAGGCTTACGTGACGCCGGGCGACATGCGGGAACGTAAGCCGGGTAGCAAGAGCAATCACCTTGTTCTGTTGGCCCAGAATGAGACCGGCTACAAGAATCTGATCAAGCTCACCTCGCGCGCCTTCCTCGAGGGGTTCTACTATCGACCGCGCATCGATCATGAGCTGATGAAGAAGCACAGCGAGGGGATCGTTTGCCTCTCCGCCTGCCTTCAGGGTGAGGTCAACCAGGCGATTCTCACCGCCGATGAAAAGCGCGCGGAAGCGTTGGCCTGCGAGCATCGCGATATTTTCGGTGAGGGCAACTACTACCTGGAGATGCAATACCACGGTATCGAAGAGCAGGAACGGTGCAACGAAGTGGTGCGCCGGATCTCGCAGCGCACCGGAATCCCGCTGGTGATCACCAACGACTGTCACTACCTGCGCAAGGACGACGCGGTGGCCCACGACGTTCTCCTCTGCATCGGCACTCAGAAGATGGTCTCGGATTCGGACCGCATGCGCTACGCCTCGGACAACTTCTACATGAAGTCGGCGGACGAGATGTACGCCCTCTTTCCCCAGGACGCCAAGGCGCTGGAGAATACCTTGGCGGTGGCCGAGAGCTGCGAGCTTGAGATTCCCACCGGCCAGTTCCACTTGCCCGACTTCCCCGTTCCCTCGGGCTATTCGTTGGAGTCGTACTTCGAGGAAGTCACCCAGCGTGGCTTGGAGGAGCGCTTTGAGGAGCTGCGCAGGCTTGGCTCCCCAGCGCTGGTGCGCTTAGGAGAAGCCGCGTACCACGAGCGCCTCGAACGTGAGATCGGGATCATCAAGACCATGGGATTTCCCGGATATTTCATGATCACCTGGGACTTCATGCGCTACGCCCGCGAGAGCGGAATCCCCGTCGGGCCGGGGCGTGGTTCCGCCGCTGGCTCTCTGGTCTCCTACGCCCTGCGCATCACCGATATCGATCCCTTGCAGTACGACCTGCTCTTCGAGCGCTTCTTGAACCCCGAACGGATCAGCATGCCGGATATCGATATCGATTTCTGCATGCGTCGGCGCTCCGAGGTCATCCAATACGTGGCGCAAAAGTATGGCCGCGACCATGTGGCGCAGATCATCACCTTCGGAACGCTGGCCGCTAAAGCGGTGATTCGCGATGTGGGCCGGGTGATGGGAGTCCCCTACGCCAAGGTCGATCGTATCTCCAAGCTGATACCAGACATGACCCGCTCGCTAGCCGCCGCCGCCCAGGAGGTCGACGAGCTGAAGAGCGAAGCGGCCAAGGACCCGGAAGTGGCCCAGATCATCGAGATCGGGAGCCGGCTCGAAGGGCTGACCCGCCACGCTTCGGTCCACGCCGCCGGGGTGGTGATCACCCCTCGTCCGCTGGAAGAGGTGGTCCCCCTCTACAAGAACAGCAAAGACGAGATCATGACCCAGTGGGACAAGGACATCATCGAGGGGTTGGGACTCTTGAAGATGGATTTCCTGGGGCTGCGCACGCTCACCGTGATTCACGACGCGGTCACCATCCTGGCGCAGAGCGGAATCGATCTCGACCTCGACACCGTGCCGCTCGACGATGGCGCCACCTTTCAGCTCTTCTGCGACGGCCGTACGGACGGCATCTTCCAGTTCGAGTCGCGGGGGATGAAGGATCTTCTGCGCCGCGCCAAACCTTCGAAGTTTGAAGACCTGGCGGCCTTCAATGCCCTCTACCGACCGGGCGCTCTCTCTGTCGGCATGGTCGAGGAGTACATTCAGCGTAAGCAGGGGCGCAAGAAAGTGCGCTATATCCTGGCCGAGACGAAGGAGCTACTCGAAGAGACCTACGGGGTCATCGTCTACCAGGAACAGGTGATGCAGATCGCGGTGACCGTCGCCGGCTTCACCATGGGGCAGGCCGATCTTTTGCGCAAGGCGATGGGCAAGAAGAGCGTCGAGGCAATGGCCGAGCAGAAGGAGAAATTCCTCGACGGGGCCGAGAGCCAGGGCTTCGCCCGCGCCAAGGCGCAGGAACTGTGGGATTACATCGAGCCCTTCGCGGGCTACGGATTCAACAAGAGCCACAGCGTCGCCTACGCCATGCTGGCCTACAAGACGGCCTACCTGAAGGTCCACCATCCGGTCGCCTTCATGGCGGCGATGCTCAACTCGGAACTCTCCTCTAGCGACTCGATTTCCAAGTACGTCCGCGAGTGCAATGCGATGGGGATCGAGATCTTGCAGCCGGACGTCAACGAGAGCGACTGGTGGTTTACCGTCGTGGGCCCCAACATCCGCTTTGGACTGGGGGCGGTCAAAGGGGTGGGGGAAGGGGCCATCGAGGCGGTTCTGGAGAGCCGCCACCGGGTTGGAAAATTTACTAGTTTTGTCCACTTCGCCACCCAACTGGACCTCAAGGCGGTCAACCGCAAAGTCTTCGAAGCCAGTATCAAGGCGGGCTGTTTCGACAGCTTGGCGATCCATCGCGCGGCGCTGATGGAGGCACTCGACAAGGTTCTGGATTTTGCCCAGCGCCGCCGCCGCGAGGAAGAAGCGGGGCAGGAGAACCTCTTTGCCAACGTCGCTTCGCTCGAACCCCAGCCCGACCCGGCGACCCCCGAGTGGAGCGAGCGGGACCGGCTCTCCTTCGAGAAAGAGGCGCTCGGCTTCTACGTCACCGGTAACCCGCTGGAGGAATTTCGCGACGAGCTCGACCGGCTGTCGTCGCACAACACCGAGAGCCTCAAGGAAGAAGCTGGCAACCAGGTCACGGTCGGCGGCCTGGTGGCGAGGATGCGACGCACCAAAATCAAGAGTGGCCGCAACGCCGGCCGTTTCATGGGCCGTTTCGTTCTGGAAGATCTCTACGGCTCCGTGCCAGTCATGCTGTTCGCCAACCAGCTCCAACAGTTCGGCCACTTGCTCGAAGACGAGGCGGTGGTGATCGTCAAGGCGCAGGCGCGCTCGCGAGGCAGTGAACTCGAACTCAGTGTCGACGAAATCGTGCCGCTCCAGCAGGTGACCCATCACCGGCCCATTGCGGTCGAGGTGCGACTGAGCGAGACCCTTTCCGCGGGCGATCTGCTGAAACTACGCGATCTGCTGATCGAACACCCTGGGGCGGTCGCTGTCGAGCTGCGCATCGAGTTGGCCGACGCCGTCGTCGTGGTCAAGGATTTGGAACGCTACAAGGTCGACGCCGAGGGGCCGGTGCTCGGGGCGATTGAGCGTCTGCTGGGCCGGGACCGGGTGCATACCCGGTTTCCAAAGAAGGAGTGAGTCTCCCGGACAGCGTGGTGAGCGCGGGTACAAATCTACCTGGAGTTCACCTCCGTGCCTGACCTTACGCCACTCCCCTCCAACCTCAAGGCACTGCTGGATCGACTTGCCCAGCTCTCGCCGAGGGTCGTGGAGGCTACCCGGATCGCCGGTGAGCTGGCGCGTCAGCTGGATATGCCGGTCTACCTAGTCGGTGGTGTGGTGCGGGATCTGTTGCTAGGGCGCGAGAGCGTCGACCTGGATCTGGTGGTGGATGGAGATGGCGCAGCCTTCGCCCGCGGTCTCGCCGACCGGCTCGAAGTCCCGCTCCGCCTGCATCCCACCTTCATGACGGGGGAGTTGTCCACCCCCTCAGGCTGCCGAATCGACATCGCTGCTGCCCGAGGCGAGACCTACCCCCAGCCAGCCTCCTTGCCGGTGGTCGAACGCGCTGCTTTGACCGAGGACCTGCGGCGCAGAGATTTCTCCGTCAACGCGATGGCGATTCCTCTCTTCTCTCGCTCGCACCGACCGGCGGAGTTGGTCGATCTCTTCTCGGGCCACGGAGATTTGGCGGCCGGTTTCTTGCGGGTGTTGCATGAACGTTCGTTCCAGGATGACCCCACCCGCATCCTGCGCGCCGCTCGCTTCGAGCTCCGTCTCGGCCTGCGTCTCGACCTTGCCGCTGAAGAGCTGGTGGCTCAGGTGGTCGCCGAGGCCGTTTTCGACCGGCTGTCGAGCGGTCGACTCCGTCAGGAGCTGAGCCTGACTCTGGCTAGTGCCAATCCCTCCGCAACCCTCGACCGTCTCGCTGCGCTGGGGGTAACCGAGAGTCTGCATCCGGCCCTCCAGTGGGGCACGGCCGAGCAGGATCGATTCTTGAGGTTGACCAGGATCTTGGAACGGAGCGAGGTAGAGCAGAGGGAGGGGAAAGGCCGCGTCGCGCTCCTCCTCACGGCCTGGGTTTGGGATCGACCGCGGTCAGTGCGCAACGATCTGGCCGAGCGGCTGCAACTCCCGGCGGGTGCTCGATACCTGCTCGTCGAAGGGATCGGGAGGATCGCCGAGGCTTCCCATGGACTCCTCACCCTCGGGCCACGGAACCTTGCCCCGCGGGTGGTTTCCGAAAAACTGCGCCACCTCAGCGGCGATGAATTACTGCTGATGCATGCCCTTGCTGAGGGGGCTGGCCGCGCCGACGCCGTCGAGCCCACCCCGGCCGGCTGGGCTTGGCGCGAGATCGCGGAGATGCGCGGGCTACAATTGACCATCTCGGGGCGCGATCTCCTCGCCATCGGGTTCCAGCCAGGGCGCGAGCTGGGCCGAACACTGGAAGAAATTCGGGGCGCCCGTCTCGACCGGACGATCACCGCTGAGGAGGAGCTAGCGATGGCGCGTCAGATCTTCGAACAGTCCGAGGAGAGGAGGCAGGAATGAGCAGAGCCGTCGGTTCGATCGCTGCGGCCGCTGGGCTGATCGTGGTGGGACTCTTGCTGCCGCTCTCGGCGGTCCAGGCCGCGACCAGCGATATCCTGATTGAAGACCGGCGCTCTTACGAGGTGATCAAACGGGACTGCCGCAGCTCCCTCGGGCGTGGCGAGATCACCCTCTTCGCCAACGGTACGCTGCGCCACCGCTTCGGACCCCTCGACGAGCTGGAGATGACCCTGCTGGAGTTGACCCGTCCCGAGGTCGACGGCTACATCAACCGCTTGGCCGAGGAGGATCTCTCAGAGACTGATCGCCGCTCCGCCAACGCCGGGGGAGATTGGATCGACGAGTGTGTGGTGACCCTCCGGATTCCCGGCCGCGCGCCGCAGGTGTTCTCGTACGGCCCGTTCGATAGCCTCTCCCTGGCTTTGTCCAGAGTGGTATCGGTGGTCGCCGAGCTTGAAACCAAGACCCGCGAAGAGAGTTCTCGCTCGCGGCTCCCCATCGGCTACCTACCCAAGGGGGGCGATGTTCTGAGACGCTTTGACGGTAACCGCTATCGGGTGGTGGGATTCACCAAGCTCAAGAGGGGCATCGAACGATCAACCGCTGGTTCTCTTCGTGGCCCTCGACGACCTGCATCGCGAGTTCGTGGAACTGATCTCACGCCGTCGCCGCTACCGCTAGTGGGAAAAAGCCAAGGCGCGGTTCGGGTGGCCGGAGGAGCCTATCGGGGACGCTTGTTACGGGTGCCCGAGGGGGCGCGGCCGACCGTGGGCCGCGTTCGCGAAGCTCTCTTCTCGATCTGGCAAGGCGAACTCACCGACGCGCGGGTTCTGGACCTGTTTGCTGGGAGTGGAGTCGTGGCGGCGGAAGCGGCGGGGCGTGGAGCGGCCGAGGTCCTCGCCATCGAGGGAAACCGAACGGCTCTAGGGCTCCTAGAGAATAACTTCGCCCCCCTCCAAGCCGGCGAGCGGCTCCGTGCCCAGTACGGAAAATTGCCCCAGGCGCTGGCCCCGTTGGCCCGCCATCGTCCCGCTTCGTTCGACCTGATTTTCGCCGATCCGCCGTACAGTTACCGAGACTACGAGCGCCTCCTGCTAGCACTGCCTCCCTTGCTGGACGATGGCGGCCAAGTGGCCC